>JAITCV010000093.1 GCA_031282905.1 Azoarcus sp.
CCCTGCCCAGTGGGTGTTTCGTGGCTCGCCGCCCGAAGCTGCCAGATCATTTGACGAACATCTCGGGGAAAAACGGCCTTTCTGGCCTTGATCAGCAGGACGAAGGATTTATCGGCGACGTGCAGATCGACCTGGGCATCGTATTCACGGTCGCCGTACTTGTGCGGAAACTCCCGATGGTCGAGATCAGCCTCCACTTCGGGAAGCGCGCGCAATGCGTCCACGAAGCTGACAATCAACTGCTGTTCGGTCAGGGTGGATTCAGGCATGGAACACCACAGCTTCGTTTACTGTTCAGTAAATATAGGCATCCTACCGAATATCCGGTCAAATGACCATTTTTACTGTGCAGTGAAAGAAGCTGGGACTACCAGCGCATAGCGGTAAATCTGGTTGAGGTGGCTGCGCACTTGTTCCGAAATGGAAAGCGCGCCCCTGCGCTCGATTCGGGCGAGGACGGTGAGCAGGTCGGGACGCCGGAGTTCGTGGATCGAGCGCTTTCCCAGAAAAGGCAGAACGTCCCTGCCGAAGATACGCAGCATGGCTGCATGTGCGCCTGCCGCGTGCGCCGAACGAGCAACGCTGACCACGCATTACACGGAAATCACCCATGCAAAAGTCCGTGACACTGGGAAATAGTGCGGGCATGGGCGGGTCTTGTTCTCTGATACCATCCGCGCTCATCGGGGGGAGCGCGATGAAGGAAAGTCAGTTCGTTCAACTGCGGCAAGATGAATGGCAGGCGTGGGATCGTTGGCTGGGCGAGACGGGAACCCGCCGGGAGACGCGCGGCAAGGCGGTGGCGGAACCCGCGATTACGCCCGATGTGTTGCCAGCGTCCTACCGCCGGTTGTGCCACGATCTTTCGCTGGCGCGCGACCGGCATTATTCGAGCGCGCTGACCGATGTGCTGCAACAGCGCGTGCTGGCGGCTCACCAGCGGGTGTATGGCGCGCGCCGCCGCTTGGGCGGGGATTGGGTGGCATTCCTGGCCGCCGGGCTGCCGGCTCTGGTGCGCCGGGAGTGGCGCGTGGTGCTGGCCGCCGCGGCGCTGTTTTTCATCCCCTTGCTGGCGACGCTCGGCTTGTTGCAGATCTATCCGGATGGCGTGTATTACCTGGTGCCGCCGGAACAGGCGGCGCGATACGAGCGCATGTATTCTCCCGAGGCGAAGCATCTGGGATATCAGCCGTCGCACGAGGCGGAAAAGGAGTTGCTGATGCTGGCTTTCTACATCGGCCACAACGTGCGGATCGATTTCCAGTGTTTTGCCGGCGGCATCATCTTCGGCTTGGGCAGCGTGTTCTTCCTGGTCTATAACGGCTTGATGATCGGCGCGGTGGCCGGGCATCTCACGCACATGGGCTTCATCGAAACCTTCTGGGGGTTCGTTGCCGGGCACAGCGCGCCCGAACTGATCGGCATCGTGCTCTCCGGCGCTGCCGGTTTGCGCATCGGCATGGCCTTGATCGCGCCAGGCCGCTTGCGACGTGTCGACGCGCTCAAGGACGCGGCGCGCGTGGCGGTGCGCTTGCTCTACGGCGCGGCCTTGCTGACGTTCAGCGCGGCTTTCATCGAGGCGCTGTGGTCGCCGAGCCGTGAGATGCCTTTCGGCTTCAAGATCGGCGTCGGCCTCATCCTGTGGGGAATATTGCTGGCTTATTTCCTGTTGGCCGGAAGAGAAGGGAAGGGGAGGGCGCGTGCGGCTCGATCACATTGAGCTGGCCTTGCGGCGGCGTTCGCCCTGGGAGGCGATCGACCTTGGCCTGGTGATGGTGAGGCATTGGCGCGGGCCGCTCTACCGCGTCTGGCTGATGACCGTGCTGCCGGTTGCCGTCGCCATCCTGGCGCTGCTCTGGCGCTGGCCGCTGGCGGGGATGCTCATCGTGTGGTGGTTGAAGCCCGTTGCCGACCGCGTGTTGCTCAAGTTCTTTGCCGAGGCGACTTTCGGCGAGCCGCCGACGCCGCGCGAGGTGTGGCGGAGTTTGCCGACGCTGGTCCGGGAGAGCGGCTTGTTGAGCCGTCTGACCCTGTGGCGTTTTTCTCCTTACCGTTCGTTTGAACTGCCGATGTTGCAACTCGAGGGGCAGCACGGCAAGGCGTTGCGGTTGCGCCAGCGGGCGCTTTTCCGCAAGGTCTCCGGCTATGCCATCTACCTCATGCAGGTGTGCGCGTGCGTGGTGGTGATTTTCGTGCTTGGGCAGACGCAACTGGTCGGTTTGCTGATACCCAACGATGTTTGGGGTGGATTTTCATTGCAGAAGCTGTTTCAGGGCGAAGCCAACTTGCTCGAAAGCCATTGTTTCAACCTGGCCTGGTTGCTTGCCGAATCGATTGTCGAGCCGTTCTACGTCGCCGGTGGTTTTTCGCTTTACCTCAACCGGCGCAGCGAACTGGAAGGCTGGGATATCGAGATGGCTTTCCGGAACATGGCCGAGCGTCACGCCGATGAGCCGGCGCGTTCTGGTCCAGCGCGTTCGTCGACACGCGGCGCCGGGTTGATGGTGGCGGTGGCGGCCTTGTTGCTGGGCGCGCAATTCGTCGTGGCGGCATCCGATGCCTTGGCCGCGCTGGCGCCCGCCGACGAAAAAACGATCGACGGCGAAGCCCGTCGCGCGCTTCAGGAGGTGTTGTCCGATCCGGTATTTGGCCGCGAGGTCGAAAAAACGAGCTGGCAGTGGCGCGAAAGCAGTCCAAAACAGCCGCCGACGAAACCGCCGCCGCTAGGCAAATATCAGCTCATCAACACCACTACCCTGGCCACGATCACGCGCGGGGTGGTCTTCCTGCTGGTGGCGGCGGGGCTCGCGGTGGTGCTGGTCATCCTCTACCGCTACTCGGGGCGGCTGGCCGGGAAGCCGCCCAGCCCCGCGCGGGTGCCCGAAAGCTTGTTCGGTCTGGATTTGCGGCCCTCCTCGCTGCCCGCCGATATTCCCGCGGCGGCCTGGGCGCAAGCCGAGGCCGGGCACATCGCCGCCGCCTTGTCGCTGCTCTATCGCGGCACGCTGGTGGCGCTGATCGAGCACGACCAGGTGCCGTTCAACGCTGGCGACACGGAAAACGTTTGCCTGCGCCGTTTCGCCAGCCATGGCAGCGATGCCGCGCGCGCCTATTTTTCCGCCTTGCTGGAGGCGTGGAAGGCGTCGGCCTACGCGGGTTCGCCGCCTGCCCTGGCGGAGGTGAGCATGCTGTGTCAGACGTGGCGGGAACACTTCGGGCGCGGAGACACGGCATGATCCAGCGCATGATCTGGGTGGCGATCGCCGCGGCGTTGCTGCTGTGGATCTTCGCCAATATCGAACGGGTGACGGTGCGAAGGCACGAAGGCATGCAAGAGGAAGCGGTGCAAAACCCTTTCCTGGCGGCGGAGCGCCTGTTCTCGCGGCTGGGGCGCAAGATGAAGCACATCCGGCGCGGCAGCGAGTTCGACGCGCTGGTCGCGGGCGCGAACGGCGTGCTGATCCTGAAGCAGGCGGAGCATACATTCACGCCGCAACAGGCGGAGCAACTGTTGAAATGGGTCGAGCACGGCGGTTATCTGATTGCCGAGGTGAATGTCTCCGACAAGGCGAATTTCCTGGCGCAAACGTTCGGCGTCGAGTCGGCGTCGCCCAAGAACAGAGCGAATGCCGCCGACCATGTCGAGGTCGTCCTGCCGGACGATCCACTCCGTTACCGGCTGTTTGCCCGCAGCCGCAGCCTCCAGGGATTGGCCGTCGGCGGAAAACGCCCGCAATGGCAAGCCGGAGAGGACGGCGCGCAGATGCTGCATTACGCGCATGGGCGTGGCAACGTCACCTTGGTCGGCAGTCTGTCCTTTCTCGCCAACGGGCAAATTGGCCAGTTCGACCATGCCGAACTGGCCTGGGCGCTGTTGCAGCGCTACCAGCCCGACGGCGTGATCCACCTGGCCCGCCGCTCGAAATATCCGCCGCTGTGGCGGTGGCTGACGGAATCCGCGTGGATGGCCGTGATCAGTTTCGTCTTGCTCATCGTCCTGTGGCTGTGGTCGGTGATTCCCCGTTTCGGTGGCCTGCGCGCGGCACCCGAGGCGGCGCGGCGCGATCTGGCCCAGCATCTTTTTGCCATCGGCCGCAGCCTGTGGCGCGAGGGCGGGCTGGGCTCACTGCGCGAGCGGGTGCGCCAGGAAGTGGCGCAGCGCCTGGCCTTGCGCCATCCGGCACTCGACCGTCGCCCGGCCAACGAGCGCCGCGCCGCGCTGGCGCGGATGAGCGGCCTGGCCGAGCGGGACATCCGGAAAGCGCTGGACGATAAACAGGCTCTACCGTCGCCGGAAGATTTCACGCGGACGATGCGGATTTTGCAACGGCTGGAATGCGGGCAGAAAACCAAGACAATCAAGTGATGGCGGCTTTGCCGCCGCTTGTGTATGGCAGCGGTCCGCTGGATCGAGCGCGAGAAGCGAAAAATCCATTGATGCAGTCGTCTTGATTGACGCCGCCGCGTGGCGTGGCTAGAATCGTCCGTCATCCATCTCGCAACCCTCTTGCCAACGATGATTTCCCGCTTCTCCGCCGCCGCCCATGCTCCGCGCCGCGCTTCCATGCGACGGGGCTTGCGCGCGTCTTCCAGCGAGCGAAAAATTATGAGAAGGCTTGATATTTCGAGACTTGATATCATTTTTGCAAGCAATGGCCTATTCACGCCATGCGAAATAACACCGCCTGCGCTATTTCTGCTTCTATTTTCACCAATGCCGTCTCCTTTCCGGAAAATGGCATTTCTCATTCATGCGGTCATTCAAAACCGCTTTTCACTTGCCTCAAGGAGTTTTCCATGAAGAAGAATGATGCGGTCAAGAGCGTTCGCTTTGGAATGCGGTCCTTGCTTTTGCTGCTTGCGATGGCTTTGCCGGGGTTGGCACAGTCACAAATCAGCTTGTACGGCAAGACAGATACCAGGGATTACAAGAATCCAGGCAATGCGGATGCAAGTGACGCCACTTATACGCTTGCGCCTGCGGGGTCTCGCAGTGATATTGCAGGTATATATGGAGGGAACGCCTTCGCCTTCACGGCCAGCGGCGGCACCGCAACAGCCAGTGACAATCGCGTTACGGTAAGATATTTCGAGAATAAAAACGCCAGTCCGGCACAGATCACCGCTGGTCATGCGGACAGCAGCGAAAAAACGGCTTTTGCCAACAATAATGCCGCAACGGTCGAAAATTCCTCATGGACAAACGTCTTTGGTGGATATGCGTCCACAACGGATGGCTCGTATGTCGAGGCAAACAACAATACGGTCACCCTCAGGAACCTCACCAAGGGCCTGACTGTATATGGGGGAGCGGTACGTGGTAATCCCGATTCCAACGCTTTCACGACGGGCAGCGCAAATGGAAACACGGTCACGATCATTGACGGCAATGTGCAGTACATCATCGGCGGAAATCTCGCCAACGGTCATGGGACTGCCACACATAATACGATTACCCTGGAAGGCAACATCACGATCGTATCGAAACTAATCGGCGGGGAACACTTGCATGAGGATTATTGGTTGATCCATGGATCGACACCCGGCGGCGCTGCCGCCCCGGGAACGTATTGTCTGGATTGCTTCACAGGCAATACCTTGAACCTCAATGGAGTCAAGAATCTGAATATAGGCGCAGAGACGATCGAAGGGGGTCTCTCAACGGGATATCTTGCAAATTTTGCAACCATGCAGTTCTACTTGTCTCCACACATTGCCAACAACGAGACGATATTGAATATCAACGGCTTTGCCAATATCGACCAGACGACGATCAATCTCGACATCTGGGGCGGACAGGATTTGACCAGGCTGCGCAACGGAGACGTCATCAAACTGATCTACGCCGGTAAAAAAATGGAAGGCACCGTCAAACTCGGCAAACTCACCGCCCAGGGCGCCACGCTCCGATACCATTTCGCGGTCTATCAAGAAGGCAACACGCTGTGGGCCCGCCTCGAATCGGCGTCCCCCAGAGGCATGGAACTGCGCAGTTCGATTCTTGTTTATCACCAGCCGCTATCGGGCATCGCCGCCCAAGCCAGTGTCCTGGCAGGCTACAACTGCGACGTGTTCCAGATACTGCTCGATGTCGAATCCGGCTACACCGATCTGGCGTTGCTGGAAAGTACGGTGGCAAGCAACGCCAAACACACCTACTCCGATCGCATCGATGCCAGCGCGTCGATGTTCTCATACACGCTTTATGGCGCGGAGCCCGTCAAGACGTTCACCTTGGGCCAATTCCTCGGCGGCGCGGCCACGGACAACATCGGCACCGCGACCCTCTTCGGCTATTGTTTCTCGACCCGCGCCGACGCCCGGGGGTTGTTCTACGACGGCGCGGGTACCTGCCATCTGTCCGGCGGTTCGACCCTCTCGTGCTCCGGGGCGCCCACTACGCCATTGTGGTAGGCTGACGCGCTGTTCTCATGGGCGAGGGGTCGCTGCGGCAGGCGGCATTGCACGCTTGGGTTTGTTACTCTCTACCGTTTCATCGCTTTTCCTTCTCCGCTTTTATCGGAACCGCTCATGAGCACATTGACACAGGAACAAACGCACAAGGTCGGCGGCATGCTGCAAAGTTTGCGCGCCGAACTCGGCAAGGCGGTGATCGGGCAGCGCGCGGTGATCGAGGAGGTACTGATCGGCCTCCTGGCGGAGGCGCACGTGCTGATCGAAGGCGTCCCCGGCCTGGGCAAGACGCTGCTGGTCAAGGCCCTGGCCAAGGCGTTCTCCGGCCAGTTCACGCGCATCCAATTCACCCCCGACCTGATGCCGTCCGACGTGGTGGGGCATACCTTCTTCGATGTCGCCAACAATGCCTTCGTGACCCGCAAGGGGCCGGTATTCACCCATCTCCTGCTGGCGGACGAAATCAACCGCGCGCCGGCCAAGACGCAGTCGGCGCTGCTCGAAGCCATGCAGGAATTCCAGGTGACGCTGGAAGGCGAAGCCACGCCCTTGCCGCGGCCATTCATGGTGCTCGCCACGCAGAACCCGATCGAACAGGAAGGCACCTACCAATTGCCCGAGGCGCAGCTCGACCGCTTCCTGCTCAAGGTGCGCATCGATTATCCGAGCGAGCACGAGGAGGCGGCGCTGACGCGCAGCGTGACCGAGCGCCAGAGCGGCGCGACCCTGGGCGTGGACGCGGTCGCCCAGATGATCGCCCCGCCGCAGATCCTGGCCTTGCAGCGCGCCACGGCGCTCGTCGATATCGATGAACGTGTGCTCGATTACGCCGTGCGCATCGTGCGTGCCACGCGCGAACATCCGGGCCTGTCCGTCGGCGCGGGGCCGCGCGGCAGCATCGCGCTGGTGCGCGCGGCGCGGGCGGCGGCCTTGTTGCAGCAGAGGAGCTTCGTCACCCCCGACGACATCCGTCGCATCGTCCTGCCGGCCCTGCGCCACCGCGTCGCCCTGGCGCCGGAGACGGAAATCGAAGGCATCAGCACCGATGCGCTGCTGCTCAACCTGCTCGACGGCGTGTCGGCGCCGCGTAGCTGAGGGTCATCGATGCTGCTCCCGCAACGCAGGCTGCTGTTCGCGGCCATGACCTGGGTGGGGCTCGCCATCGCCACCGTGCCGATGTCGGCGCTCTTGCCTGTCTGGCAAGCGTCCGGCGTCCTGCTGCTGGCCCTGGCGGCCGCCGACGCCTGGCTCGCCGTGCGCCGTGGCAATCCTCTTGTCATCGAGCGGCGCATGGCGGCGATCTGGCCCCTGGGCATCGAACAGAAAATCCGCCTGCGCGTGCGCACGCAAGACGGCTGGAATGGACGGCGGCTCTCCGGGCTGCTTTTCGACCATCACCCCGACGCCTTCGCGGCGCACGACCTGCCGCTGTCATTTGGTCTGGGCGCGAGGGAATGGGTCGAAGTGCGCTATCGCCTGACCGCCAACGAGCGCGGCGACCATCATTTCGGCACGGTGCACGCGCGCCTCGATTCGCCCTTTCGCCTGTGGCGCACGCAATATCGCTGCGCGCAGGCGGCGCAGGTGCGCATCTATCCGGATTTCGCGCGCCTCACCCAATACACCCTGCTGGCCACCGACAACCGGCTGGCGCAGATGGGCGTGCTGCGGCGCTGGCGGCGCGGCGAAGGTTCGGACTTCCACCAGTTGCGCGAATACCGCCGCGACGATCCGCCGCGCAGCATCGACTGGAAGGCCACGGCGCGCATGCGCAAGCTGATCGCGCGCGAATACCAGGACGAGCGCGACCAGCAGATCGTCTTCCTGCTCGACTGCGGCCAACGCATGCGCACACGGGACGGCGCGCTTTCGCATTTCGATCACACCCTCAACGCCATGCTGCTGCTCGCCCACGTCGCCCTGCGCCAGGGCGACGCCGTCGGCTTTGCCAGCTTCGCGCACGCCGGGCCACGCTTTTTCCCGCCGCGCAAATCGGCTGTGGCCCTGCGTCTGCTGCTCGATTCCGTCTATGACCTGCAAGCCTCGGCGATGACGTCAGATTACCTCGCCGCCAGCGAAATCCTGTGCCAGCGCCTGCGCAAGCGTTCGCTGGTGGTGTTGCTCACCAACCTGCGCGACGAGGACGACACGACGCTCTTTCCGGCGCTGGCACAACTGCGCCAGCGCCATCTGGTCTTGCTCGCCAGCCTGCGCGAGACCGGCCTGGACAAACTGCGGGAAAACAAAATCGACGATTTCGACGGCGCGCTCGGCTATGCCGCCGCGATTGAATACCTGCAAGCGCGCCAACGCCGCTTCACCTGTCTGCACGGTCAGGGCGTACACGTGCTCGACACCGCGCCGCAGCGCCTGCCGATCGCG
>JAITCV010000105.1 GCA_031282905.1 Azoarcus sp.
ATGACCGTTTCCATTTCCAGCAAAAAGCGTTCTCGCCGAGTTTGTTTCTTTTTCTGGTCAAACGCCAACGACGCAAAGCTTGCTTGCTTCATCTCCAACTCCACATCACTTTATGGATAAGGCATTATACCACTACACGGCATTTGTTCAGAGATTTCCTGGCGCGCCGCACGGACGCCAATGGCGAAGAGCATCTGGAAGACATCGAAGCACGTTACCTGGTGGCCGCCGATGGCGCGGGAAGTGGTATCCGCAGGAAGTTCGCTGTCCCCGAGCATCTTGGTACTGATTGGGGAGAACACATTACGATTGCGGCAAAGCCAGATGAATCCACCGCCATTACGGCGCAGAGGTCCGAGCCGTCCGAGCCTCGTTCAAACCGTCCAAACTGGTGGCTATTGTCGTTCCCGCGATGCTTTATACCGAATACCCCTTGAATCGACGCGCAATTGCTCTATCGTCATTCCATGGTGGAACCACACGCGGCAATCGACGAGCACGCGGGCGAGCGCCATGGAAAAACGCATCGCGTCACCCGATTCATCGTTGGGAGGCCAATCTCGCCGAGTTTGGACAACGCCGCGCCAAACTCGAACGCCAGCAAGCCGAGCTCACCGCAGCCCAGGCGCTGGGGATGAAACTCGAAAGGCTGATGGTCCAGAGCGCCCGCAAGGCGGGCAGGATGGCGGTCGGTTCGGTTCGGTTTTCAACGTCGACGTGGCCGACGCGTAGGTTTCCAGAGCGAGCGCGCAGCCATCCGCACACCGGAGGGGATGTCGATCCGGGTGTCGCCGATCGCTTTCAGGTGCGAACTGATGCAGGCACGACAACCGGGCTGGGTGATGAGTTTGCCGCGCCACATGACGGGCTGCCGGCAAGGAACTGAAGATACAGGGGGGCGGATTCGCCGCTTTCGAAAGTGCCGCCGCGTCGAATTTTTGGGTGCGCCATGTCGATCGCGCCGTGTTATCCTAGCCCAAGGGAGGCAGAAACGATGAGTGATATGAGTAAGGATGTGCCCGCATTACTGATATTGGCTGATCGTTTGCGTTGGCAGAGCACTGCACTGCGCCCATATCCATACATCACAAAGGGAGTCAGTACATGGTAACCAAATCATCACAAGTCAACGAGATTCAAAAGAAAGGGCTCGACGTAGCCAAGCAACTGGCCGAGCTCTCGATTGAGAATTCCAAGCGTGTCGTGGAAATCCAGGTCGCCACGGCGAAAGCCGTGTTCGAAGACGGCGTAAACAACGCCAAGGCGTTGAGCGGCGTCAAGGATCCTCAGCAAGCCTTGGAACTGCGCGCTCGCTACGCTCAGGAAACCGCTGAAAAAATGTTTGCCGCCGCGCGTGAAATCACCGAAGTCGCCGCGCAAGCCCAGGCTGAAGTGGGTAAGCTTGTCGGTGAGCAGCTCACCTTCAGTGGAAGCGAAATCCTTTTGGCCTTCCAGCAATTGTTCAAGGGGCTGCCTGTCGCCGACCAAAGCGTGTTGGGCGCGTTGCAAAGCACATTGAACAATGCCCAGTCCGCCGTGGAACAAATGACCCGCGCCTCGACCGAAGTCTTTCAGGCTCTTACGCAGTCCTCCACGGGCAAGGGTCGCAAATAAAGATCAAGAGACATTTGCGATTAGTACCCGTATCACAGTAACGGCGCCCATGTGCGCCGTTACTGTTTTGCAAAACACGCCTGGATGATCATGCCCAGCTTATCGCCCGATACCGATACTGTCATTACTCCTTCCCTGCACCGCGCGGGGGTCGATCTTTCCGGCTTGATGTCGGTGCTCGGCAAACATTTGTATTCCACGCCAATGGTGGCGATCCGCGAACTGGTGCAGAACGCCCATGATTCGATCACCCGACGCAGGCTGGAAGAACCAGGCTGGAGCGAGCCGGGACGGATCACGGTCATCCCCGACCGCGCGGCGCGCTCATTGCGCATCATCGACAATGGCGCGGGCCTCACCGAGCATGAAATCCACGCCTACCTCGCCACCGTGGGGGTCGGTTATACCCGCACATTGCGCGAAGGCAATGACGACGACGGCTTGATCGGCATGTTCGGGCTGGGTTTCCTGTCCGCCTTCGTGCTTGCCCAGCGGGTAAGCGTACGCACCACTTCTTACCAGACTCCGGCCCTCGGCCATCATTACTTGTCCACCAATGCCGAGCAGTACAGCACCGGCACGATTCCCGCGCGCCCGGTGGGCACCGAAGTGGAGCTCTTGCTGCACAAGGATTTCGAGGGACTCGCCAACGCCGCCGTATTGCGCGATGTGCTCGGCCGTTACTGCGCGCTGCTGCGCGCGCCGATTTTCATTGCCGAGGACAGCAAGCCAGTCAACCTCCAGGCTCCGCCCTGGCGCGACGAACCGGCGCCCGTTGCGCATCCCGCACAGCGGCACCGGGCAAAACTGGAATTCGCCACGCGCTTCGAACGCGATTTCGAACCGATCGCCACCATCGACCTCCTCCCCGAAGGCGGCAGCGACGCCGTGGGCCTGTTGTGGATACAGGATGGCGCGACCTATGGCACCAGTGATAACCGCAACCTGGCGGTATTCCTGCGCGGCATGCTGCTCGATGACGACGCCCGCGACCTGCTGCCGCCATGGGCGGGCTTCGTTGGCGGGGTGATCGAATCGAACCGGCTGACGCCCACCGCCAGCCGCGAAGATTTGCAACGCGACGAAACCTATCGTGCGGTGCAGCATGCCTTGAGCGAAGCCTTGATCCAGGGCCTGGGCGACATCGCGCGTCAGCAGCCGGAAGCCTGGCGGCGCATCCTCGCCCGCCACAATGAGGCCCTGCTCGGCGCTTCACTGTGCGATGAACGCTTGTTCGAACTGATGATGGAGCGGCTGCGCATCCCTTCGTCCCAAGGCGATCTCCATCCGCAGGCGCTGGTGCACAAAGGCGCGATTCATGTGATGCCCGAGCGCGACAACGACTTCGAGAGCATGCTGTTTCGCAGCATCGGCGTGCCGGTCGCTTTCGGTTACTGCTATGCGGTGACGCCTTTCCTGCGCCGCTGGGTGGTCGCGCACGGCCTGCGCCTGATCGAACTCGGCACCGAACAGGGCAACCGCCAGTTGTTCGAGCCGGTCATCCTGCCCCCGGCGGACGTCGAATGGCTGACCCGGCACCTGGCCAATGGCGAACGCCCGGTCATCTCGCGTTTCTCCCCGGTGGAATTACCGCTGATCGTGGTGCCCGACCGCGATGCCCAACTCAAGCGCCGCCTGGATGAAGACAACACCGACAAGCGTCTCTCCTTTGCCGCGCTCAGTCTCGCCCGCCAATTCACCGCGAAAATCGATTCCAGCCACACGACGCGGCTCTATATCAATACCGACAACCCGGCAATTCAGGCGCTGCTGCAAGCCCGTCAGGATGGCGTGGCCCGGGTCGATCTGGCGGCGCGGCTGCTCAAGGCATTCAAGATCATCGGCAATTCCCGCCAACAGCAGGACAACGCCGGAGAACTCATCGACGCATTACGCAATCTCGCCCAGGCGGTCGGCGATTTGCTGGCAACATGAATCGCACGTGTCTGTCGCCAGCAAAAGTATGGGTCGCCATACTGAAAAGTGGCGGCACGGAAAACAGAATCACGGCAGCAGAAGTTGGGTAACGGTATTTTTGAAACCTGGAGAAACCAAGCATGGAAGTCTGGAAATGGGTCGATAGTCTCACCAATACGCTGAACGATGCTGGACAGGGCGCGAGTGCGCGAGTGCTGGATGATTTCACCACTCATATCAGCGACCAGGAGATCGCGCGCGCCGAGGCGCTATTGCCCGAAGCCAAGGCGCTGGCGAAAAGTCTGGAAAACCCATGGCTGGAAGTGTTCGTCGGCCATTGGGAAATGCGCTACCGCCTCGATGGCAAACTGGAGGGAGAAAGCGCCCTGCCCGACATGGTGGCGCTATTCGAGCGCGCCCACCGCGCCGATGCCATCGACTGTCCTCAAGCGGTATGCGTCACCCAGGATTTGTCCGACTGTTACGGCAACATCGACGGCGCGGGCTGGGCCGCCGAGCGGCGCGCGGTGGTCGAGGAAACACTGGCGCGCATCGATCCGAGCTGGAACTGTTTTGTCTGCCTCACCGTCGAATATGCCGATACGCTGTATGACGAAGGTCGTTTCGAGGACGGACTGGACTGGCTGGATAAACAGGAAGCCAAACTGCACGAAACCGGACACGACGAAATCGAGGCAAGCATCGAAATTTCCCGCGCCGAACACCTGATGGGGCTGGGCCGCGCCGCCGAAGCGCTGATCGTCCTCGACGAACTGGCCGCCAAAGCCGAAAAACCGGAATGGGAAAAACCGCTCCAGGAACGATTGGTGCATCACGCGCTGGCGCTGGCGATGCTGGGGCGCAACGAAGACGCCTGGAACATGCTGCCTCCCTGGGAAGACACCGTGCCAGCCAATCAGGATCACTGGATCGCCGCCGCCGGCCTGCTGCTGGCCGCCGAACCGGAACGCAATACCTGGCAGACGGGAAATCTTTTCCAAACCACGCTCGACCTTTATTCCCGCCACGGCGCGCATCGCCCGCTGATCGATAGCGCGCTGATCGTCGCCCGTCTGGCGCTTGCCCGTGGCGCGGTCTGGAATGCGCGGCGCATCCTCGCCCTCGCTCGTCGGCATCAAACCAGGCTCAAGGCCGATTGTGGCGCGGCGGCCAGGCTCGACGCGCTGGAAGCGGAGATCGACGCCACGACCAGCCCGCCGCTTCCCGTCGCGGCGGCGCGACTCATCGGCTGGCTGGAAGAGCAGCAAGACCGCAACCCCGAACGCGAGGTTGACTGGCTGCTCACCGCGCACCGGGAATTACCGGATGACCAGGCGCTGCTCACCCTCACCGCGTCCGCCCTGCAAGCCTGCGGCGCGCACGAAGAAGCCGAGACATTGCTATGGGCCCATGTCGAGCGCCACCGCCACGCGGGCGATGAACCGCATTACGACGTCATCACAGGACTGCTCGGCCTCTGCCTGGATCGTGGTCACTACGACCGCATCGAACAGATCGCCAGTCACCACGACGCCGTCGACCCGGCTTTCGCCAATTGGTGCCGCGCCCGGCGCGCAGAACGGGAACAGGACTGGGAACAGGTCGTCACCCTGTGCGAAGCGGCAATCGCTCACGCGCCGGCGCAGCAAGACCTGCACAGACTGCTCGGCAACGCACTGGCCCGGCAAAAACGTTTCCCTCAAGCGGCCGCAACCTATTTACGCCTTGCCGAACTGCTGGAAAATCCCCACCCCGCCCTGTGGGATCACATGACCTGCGCCTGTGCCGCCGGTGACTGGGACGCGGTACGGGCAAGCGCCGCGCGCCTGGAAATCGAGCTCGAAAGCAACAGCGGGCCGATAGACGAAGACTGGGGCTGGATCATCATCCGTTGCGAAGAAAACGGTGGAACCCAAGATTATTATGCCCGCCGCACCGGACCGGTCTCCGCCCGCATCCTGGAGAATGCCGGCCCGCGTCAGCCTCAACATGTCCTCGACGAAGTCGTTTTCGATGCCGGTTGGCTGGAACCCCCGCCCGAGGACGAAGAAGAACGCAAGAAATTCATCTACACCTACGGTTTGGTACACACGGCGAAATCCGGCGGTTACGGGCCAAGTTGGGTCGTGGAAGGCGTGCATCCCGGCAAGGAACGGCTGGAAACCCTGGTCAAGGCGCTGGAAGACCAAGACAATCAAGTCTGGATTTTCCGGGAAAACTACGACTTGACCGATCACGACGCGGACGATGACGCGCCTCCCCTGCCCGGCGTCCTGTTCTCCATCGCCGCGCCGCAGGATCGCCCTGCGCTCAGCCTGCACGAATTGCTGCGCGAGCATACCCGGGACTTTCCCCATGGCCTGTGCTGGCTGAATCTGGCCAAACATTGCGGCGCGGAAATCGCGAGCCACGAGGCCATCATCGAGCGTTACGACCTGTAAGTACCTGGGGCAGGAAACAGAAGTCAGCAAACGGATTGAACAAGCAGCGGCTTTGCCGCCGGTAATTTGACTGTTGCTGTTTCCTGTCTCCCGACATCTGCCCACGGTATAATTCCCGCATTGCACTCACTTCGCGAGTCTCGCCATGCCCCGCAAGAAACTGCCCATCGGCATCCAGACCTTCCGCGAAATCCGCGAAGACGATTGCTACTACGTCGATAAAACCGCCTTCGCGCTAAAGATGATCCGCGAAGGCAAGGCTTACTTCCTCTCCCGCCCCCGCCGCTTCGGCAAAAGCCTCTTTCTGGACACCTTGGCGGAATTGCTCGCGGGCAACGAACCTTTGTTCCGAGGCTTGTATTGCCACGATAAATGGGATTGGAAGATCAAACATCCGGTGATTCGCTTGAGCTTTGGCGCGGGAAT
>JAITCV010000112.1 GCA_031282905.1 Azoarcus sp.
CATGACCGTGATCCACGAAGAAGACCTGATTCAATCCATCGCCGACGCCTTCCAGTTCATCAGCTACTACCACCCCGTCGATTTCATCCAGGCCCTCGGCGAAGCCTGGGCGCGCGAGGAAAGCCCCGCCGCCCGCGACGCCATCGCGCAGATTCTCACCAACTCGCGCATGAGCGCTGAAGGCCACCGCCCGATCTGCCAAGACACCGGCATTGCCGTGGTCTTCCTCAAGATCGGCATGAACGTGCAATGGCAGGCCACGAGGAGCGTGCAGGAGATGATCGACGAAGGCGTGCGCCGCGCCTACACCCACCCGGACAACCCCCTGCGCGCCTCCGTGCTGCTCGATCCCGCGGGCAAGCGCAAGAACAGCCGCGACAACACCCCCGCGGTCGTGCACTACGAAATCGTCCCCGGCGACAAAGTGGACGTCATCTGTGCGGCCAAGGGCGGCGGCTCGGAGAACAAAACCAAGATGGCGATGCTCAACCCTTCCGACGACATCGTGGAATGGGTGCTGAAAACCGTGCCGACCATGGGCTCGGGCTGGTGTCCGCCGGGCATCCTCGGCCTCGGTATCGGCGGCACGCCCGAAAAGGCCATGCTGCTCGCCAAGGAAGCGCTGATGGCCCCGGTCGACATCCACCGCCTGCGCGAAAAGGCCGCCTGTGGACAACCCCTCGCCCGCGCCGAGGAACTCCGGCTCGAACTCATGGAAAAAGTCAATGCCCTGGGCATTGGCGCGCAAGGGCTCGGCGGGCTCTCCACCGTGCTCGACGTCAAGGTGCTCGACTACCCGACGCACGCCGCCTCCAAACCCGTGGCGATGATCCCCAACTGTGCCGCTACCCGCCATGTGCATTTCCACCTCGACGGTTCCGGCCCCGCCTTGCTCGTCCCGCCCCGGCTCGAAGATTGGCCGCAAGTCACCTGGAAACCCGACACCCAATCCGCGACCCGCGTCAATCTCGACACCCTGAGCAAGGAAGAAGTCGCTGCCTGGAAACCCGGCCAGGCGCTGCTCCTGAACGGCAAGATCCTCACCGGACGCGACGCCGCCCACAAACGCATCCAGGACATGCTCGCCCAGGGCGAAAAACTGCCCGTCGATTTCACCAACCGCGTCATCTACTACGTCGGCCCGGTCGACCCCGTGCGCGATGAAGTCGTCGGCCCCGCCGGTCCGACCACCGCGACGCGCATGGACAAATTCACCCGCATGATGCTGGAGCAAACCGGGTTGATCGCCATGATCGGCAAATCCGAACGCGGCCCGGTCGCCATCGACGCCATCCGCGACAAGCAATCGGCTTACCTGATGGCCGTCGGCGGCGCGGCCTATCTCGTCTCGAAAGCCATCAAGGCGGCCAGGGTCGTCGCTTTCGGCGACCTCGGCATGGAAGCGATCTACGAATTCACCGTCGAAGACATGCCGGTCACGGTGGCGGTCGATTCCACCGGCGTCAGCGTGCACCGCACGGGCCCCAGGCAATGGCAGGCGAAGATCGGGAAAATCCCGGTCGTCGTCGACTGAACGCGCAGGAGACAGGGGAACATTGTGGAGATATGTTTCCTGTCTCTTGATCGTGAAACCCATTCCGGTTAGGTGAGATCGCCGGAAAGATGGATTGAAGTAGCGCCTTTCCCACCGTACAGTCATGGAGATCGCCTTGAACATCCTGCAAATCAATTCCAGCGTCCAGCTTGAAAAAAGCCATTCTTCCCGCATCGCCAATCTGGTCACCGCCCGCCTGCTGGCGCTTCATCCCGATGCCCGGGTAAGGCTGCGCGATCTGGGGCGCGACCCGCTCCCGGTGCTCGACGCCTTCGCGGTGAGCGCCCTGTTTACCCCCGCCGAGCAGCGCACGCCGGAGCAGGTGGCGCGGATCGCGCACTACGATGTCGCCATCGATGAAATCCAGGCCGCCGACACGGTGGTGCTCGGCGTGCCGATGTACAACCTGGGCATTTCCGTTCAACTCAAAAGCTGGATCGATGCCATCAGCCGCGCGGGCGTCACCTTCAGATACACGGCGACCGGCCCCGTGGGGCTGGTGAAAGGCAAAAAGGTCTATGCGGCGCTGTCTCGCGGCGGCATCTACCGTGATACCGCGCTCGACACCCAGGCGGCTTACCTGAAAGTGGTGCTCGGTTTTCTCGGCATGAGCGACGTGCAATTCATCTACGGCGAAGGCTTCGCCATGGGCGAGGAAGCGGCGCAGCGGGCCGAAACCGGGATCAAGGCACAGATCGATGCCTTGGATGTCGGTTTGTAGATACCAGGGATCAGGGATCAGGGATCAGAAAAATATGGCGGCGCGAAGCGCCGCGTAATTCAAATCTGATCCCTGACAAGACATTCCACCCCCACGATGCGCAGCATCGCCAATCAAAGACAGCGGCGCTGCGCGCCGGTCATCAACGATTGTCGGATTACGCCTTCGGCCAATCCAAGCTACGAAACCGGATCATGAACAGGTTCTCAACCCTTCCTGGAAAGACAATGAAAATACAATCCGTCCTGCTTCTCTTGCTTACCCTTGTCTTCCCGGTATCCGGCATTGCGCAGGAGCGTCCTGATTGGGGCAAATTCTTTGAAGCGTTTGGCGCGCAAGGCACGATTGTCGTAGTCGACGAGCGCGTGGGTAGCCGTCCTGTTTTTGTCCATGAACCAGCGCGGGCAAGCAAGCGTTTTTCCCCTGCCTCCACCTTCAAGATTCCGCATACCTTATTTGCGCTGGATGGCGGTGCGGTGCGCGATGAATTCCAGGTGTTTGCCTGGGATGGCGTCGAACGAGAATTTGCCGGTCACAATCATGACCAGGATCTCCGTTCGGCCATGCGCAACTCCGCAGTATGGGTTTATCAGCGATTTGCGAAAGAAATTGGCGAAGAAAGGGCGCGGAGCTACCTGAAACGGATCGGTTATGGCAACGCGAACTCGGCGACCGGTGAAGGCGATTACTGGCTCGACGGCAATCTCGCCATTTCCGCGCATGAACAGATTGCGTTCCTGAAACGTTTGTACCGGAACGAACTTCCCTTCAAGGTCGAGCACCAACGCTTGGTGAAAGACATCCTGATCGTCGAGGCCGGACGAGACTGGATCCTGCGCGCCAAGACCGGTTGGGAGAGGCGAATGGGTTGGTGGGTCGGATGGGTCGAGTGGCCGACCGGGCCGGTGTTTTTCGCGCTCAACATCGATACCCCCAACCGAATGGGCGACCTTGCCAAGCGAGAACAGATAACGCGCGCGATTCTTCAATCCATGGGTGCGCTGCCGATGCCATGACAAGCCGCGGATAAAAGGCTGAGACACATTATGGAAACATACCGCAAGCCCTTGCTGCACCTGCCTGAAACGTCCGCATTTTTGCTGCCTAAAAATGCCATGAGGAAACATGATGAGCGTTGCATGACCTATGTCTGGGTTGCTCACCGTAACCTGTTTGGAGAAGTTTATCGGTATTTGTTGCCCGATTATTTTTACGCTATGCCGCAAGACAGCGGTGTTGTCATTGGCACTTTCATTTCCAGTACCGATATCATGCCGGGACTCACTTTTCCCGGAGACATCGACGTACTGGTGATTCCATATGAAGGTGACGATCTGGTACTTTCGCTCACGCTTGCCATCGAAATCAAAGTGATTCGCGCCTCATTTGAACGACAAGGCAAGTCACCCAACCAGTTTGGGTTCAAGCAGGCAAAGGCGCTGCTGGAGGCTGGGTTTCCTTTTGTTGCCGTCGGACATTTGATCGTTTCAGACCGTAGCCCAAAAAGTGCATGGCGGGAAGTGGGTATGACGAGAATCGTAGACGCCGACAGCGGCGCTTGCGAACCAATACAAACCATCAGGCACGATATGTTGCCGGTAGATTTGTTGAGACGCGCACACGGGCGATTGAGCAGCAACTGTCCAGATTCACGACTTGGTCATTTTTCTGCCTATCCGAACGATTCCGGCATGTGGTTTCCTGAAGGCAAGAGAGCCTCTTTCAATCCTTGCATGAATATAAATGTGTTGGACAAAGTTTAT
>JAITCV010000133.1 GCA_031282905.1 Azoarcus sp.
GTTGCAGCGCGGGTGATTTTCCGCCTCGCGCCGCATACCCGTCACTCACCGTCCCAGGCGGCGAGGAATTCCCGCCAGTGCGGGGCGTCGATTCTTGCCAGCGTTGCGCGCACCTTGGCGGTTTCGCGCGCCCAGTCGGCTTGTTCGAGTTCACCGCGCATTTTCAGGAAGCGCAGGTAAACGAGGCAGGTGTTGACGACATCGGTTTCGCAATAATTACGGATGTCGGCGATTTGTCCGGCTTGCCAGGCTTGCCAGACCGCGCTGCCGTCCATGCCGAGTTTGCCGGGATAGCCCATCAGTTTGGCCAGGTCATCGAGCGGGGCATTGGCGCGCGGCTGGTAGAGCGCGAGCAGATCCATCAGGTCGAGATGACGGAGGTGGTAACGACTGATGTAGTTGTTCCATTTGAATTCGCGCGAGTCGTTGTAATTGCCGTCGCCCAGATCCCAATAACGCGGCGCTTTTACGCCATGGATCAGACCGCGATAATGGAGTACCGGCAAATCGAATCCGCCGCCGTTCCAGGAGACGAGTTGCGGGGTGTATTTTTCGATACCGTCGAAAAAGCGCTGGATGATTTCGCCTTCGCCGCAATCGGGTTCGGAGAGCGAAAATACGCGAAATTGACCGGGACCGTGGAGCGCGCACGAAATCGTCACCACCCGTTGCAGGTAATGGGGCAAGAAATCACTGCCATTGGCCGCGCGGCGTTGCTGGAAGATGAATTCGGCGACTTCGTTATCGGCAAGTTCGTCCGGCAATGCGTGCAGACGGCGAATACCCGCGATGTCCGGAATGGTTTCGATGTCAAAGATCAGTGCGGGCATGATGCATTCACGCGGGGAAAACGCCGGTCGACAGGTAACGGTCGCCACGGTCGCAGATGATGCTCACGATGATGGCGTTCTCAAGGCTGGCGGCGATATTGCATGCAACATGCATTGCTCCGCCAGAGGAAATTCCGGCGAAGATGCCTTCTTCGCGCGCAAGACGGCGGGTCATTTCCTCGGCTTCGCCCTGGCTCACATATTCGATGCGATCAATACCGTCGTGGTCATAGATGCTGGGCAGGTATTCTGCCGGCCATTTGCGGATGCCGGGGATTTGCGAGCCTTCTTCCGGTTGGCAGCCGATGATCTGGATTGCCGGGTTTTTTTCCTTGAGAAAACGCGATACGCCCATCACCGTGCCGGTGGTGCCCATGCTGCTGACGAAGTGAGTGATGCGCCCGCCGGTTTGTTCCCAGATTTCGGGGCCGGTGCTTTCGTAGTGGGCGAGGGGGTTGTCGGGGTTGGCGAACTGGTTGAGGATGGCGCCGCGGCCTTCGCGGCACATGCGCTCGGCTACGTCGCGCGCCATTTCCATGCCGCCGCTGCGGGGGGTCAGCACCAGTTCGGCGCCGAAGGCGCACATGGTTTGCCGCCGTTCCAGGCTTTGGTTCTCCGGCATGACCAGGATCATCTTGTAGCCGCGGATTGCCGCCGCCATGGCCAGCGCGATGCCGGTGTTGCCGCTGGTGGCTTCGATCAGGCAGTCGCCGGGGCGGATGTCGCCGCGCGCTTCGGCCCGCATCACCATCGATAGCGCGGGTCTGTCCTTGACCGAGCCCGCGGGGTTGTTGCCTTCGAGTTTGGCGAGGATCACGTTGCCGTGTCCGGCATGGATGCGTTTGAGCCGTACCAGGGGGGTGTGGCCGACGCAGTCTTCAAGTGTGTTGAATTCCATCTTGTTCTTCCTTGCGCCGGCAGCGGCGTCCTATGCCATGATAATCAATTCCGAACTGCCGCATCAGCGTCGGATCATACATGTTGCGGCCGTCGAAAATGACGGGTTGCCGGAGCCGGGCGCCAATGGCGGCGAAATCCGGACTGCGGAATTCCTTCCACTCGGTGACGATGACGAGCGCGTCGGCGCCATCGAGCGCGTCCATCGGCCGCGCGGCGTAGGCCAGACGCTTTTCACCGCCGAGGACGCGCTGGGCTTCCGCCATCGCTACCGGGTCGTAAGCGGTCACCTTCGCGCCCCGGCGGCAGAGTTCCTGGATCACTACCCGGCTGGGCGCTTCGCGCATGTCGTCGGTGCCGGGTTTGAACGCCAGCCCCCAAAGCGCAAAGCGCAGGCCGTCCAGCTTGTCGCCGAAACGGGCAGTGATCTTCGTGACCAACCGGTGTTTCTGGGCGTCGTTGGTTTTTTCCACCGCGTCCAAGAGGCGCAGTTCATGGCCATGTTCGTGCCCGGTGCGGATCAGCGCCTTGACGTCCTTGGGAAAGCAGGAGCCGCCGTAGCCGCAGCCGGCATAGAGAAAACCCCAGCCGATGCGCGGGTCGGAGCCAATGCCCTGGCGTACCCATTCGATGTCCGCGCCCAGGGTTTCGGCCAGGTTGGCCAACTCGTTCATGAAGCTGATCCGGGTGGCGAGCATGGCGTTGGCGGCGTATTTGGTCAGTTCGGCGCTGTTCACGTCCATGACCAACAGTTTGTCGTGATTGCGTTGGAAAGGGGCGTAGAGCGCGCGCATCAGTTCGATCGCGCGCGCGTCATCGGCGCCGACGACGATGCGGTCGGGGCGCATGAAGTCGTCGAGCGCCGCGCCTTCCTTGAGGAATTCGGGATTGGAGACCACGGAAAAGCCAATGTCTACGCCGCGCGCGGCCAGTTCCGCGGCGATGGCCGCTTGCACCCTGGCGGCGGTGCCAACGGGCACGGTCGATTTGTCGACCACGACGCGGTAATCGTCCATGTGACGGCCGATGTTGCGCGCCGCGGCGAGCACGTATTGCAGGTCGGCGGAGCCGTCTTCATCCGGCGGCGTGCCCACGGCGATGAACTGGATGAGGCCGTGGAGGGCGGCGCGCTCGGTGTCGGTGGTGAAGGCAAGCCGTCCGGCGGCGACGTTGCGCCGCACCACGTCCAGCAGTCCGGGTTCGTGAATCGGGATGTCCCCGCGCTCGAGCGTGTGAATCTTGGCCGGATCGACATCGAGGCATAGCACTTCATTGCCGACATCGGCCAGACACGCGCCGCTGACGAGGCCGACATAACCTGTTCCAATCACCGTGACTTTCATGTTCTCCCTCGCTCCGGCTCAACCGGGCATAAACCATCCTGCAAGCAAAGTTTCAGCCACCATGCGGAGGAGATGCAATTTCCTCCGGGGCTGGACGGGTTGCGGCACGCAATATATTTCTTTCAAGGCTTCGGTCGCATCGTCCTCCGCTTCGGACGGAACCATCACAGTGCAGACGTTGAACAGATCGACCCCTGCTGAAATGGCGATTGTGGACGAAATAAGGAATCCCGCTCGCCATCAAACCGCTTTCCGCCAGCGCAAGACGCGCCGGATGGTCGGATTGCAGGATCGCTGTCATTGCCACGATCTGTTCACCTTCCTGTCCGCTCATGGCGTGAGATCGAATTCTTCGGTACGCCGGGGCGGATAGGTTTCCCAGCCACCACAGGCCGGGCAACGCCAGTGGAATTGCCGCGCCTTGAAGCCGCAGGTCTCGCAACGATAACGCGCGACCTTGCGGGTGTGGTCGTGGATCAATTGCTTGACCAGGTCGATGTCGACGCGAAGTTCGGCGGGCGCGGCCAGCAGGGCGGCTTCCAGCAGCTTGTCGAGGCCGAGCAGGGTCGGATTGCGGCGCAATTCTTCCCGTACCAGTTCGTAGGCCGCCTGCGCGCCGGATTGGTCGATTTCCCAGTGAAACAGTTCGTCGAGCAGATCGAGCGAGGGGTGGCGTTCCAGCCAGGAGCGCAGGAGTTGGCGTCCCTGTTCGATACGGCCCAGGCGCGCGTAGGCATCCATGATGCGTTGCGCGGCGAGCGCGAGATAGACCGGGGCTTGCCCCTCGATGCGTTTCCAGGTTTCGAGCGCGTCTTCGTCACGCCCCTGGGCGGCGTAAAGATCGCCCTGTACCAGGCTTGCGCGCACACATCGGCGGTTGATCGCCAGCGCCGCCGCCGTTTGCTCCGCGACGATGTCGAAACGTGAATCGGCCAGCGCCTGGATGGCCAGTTCGCAGTGGAAATTGGCGATTTCGCGCCGCCAGTGCACGCCTTCGTGCTCGGGCAGGGAGCGGGCGATGGCGATGGCTTTGTCCCATTCTTTTTCCTGCTGGTAGATTTCCAGGAGATAACCCGAGGCCACGTCAGCGACGCGCGTGCCGGAGAGGCGCAGGAAAACGGCTTCGGCGCGATCGAGCAGCCCCGCCTTGAGGAAATCCTGGCCCAGTTCGCCCAGCGCCTGGAGACGCTGTTCTTCCGACAAGTCCTCGCGGTCGACCAGCAACTGGTGGATGCGGATCGCGCGGTCGGTTTCGCCCCGGCGGCGAAAGAGCGAACCCAGGGCGAAGTGCAGTTCGACCGTTTGCGGATCGATGCGCACCGCTTCGATGAAGGCGTCGATCGCCTTGTCCGGCTGTTCGTTGAGCAGGAAATTGAGCCCGGAGAGATACGAACGCGGCAGGGCGCGCGATTCATGCACGATCTGTCGGATGTCGATGCGCGCGGCCAGCCAGCCCATGGCAAAGAACAGCGGCAGCGCCAACAACCACCAGAATTCGATTTCCATGCCTCAGAAAATCCCGGTCGCCGGGGGATTGGCTGTGGATTCAGTTTTGGCGGACGCTTGCTGGGCTTGGTCGAGTTGTTTTTTCAAGCGGGAAACCTCGCGGCGCAGGGAGAACCACGGGATCACGGTCGCGGTCATGCCGAGCAAGGCGCCGACGACAAAGGCGATCCAGATGATGAACACCAGCGGCAGGCGCCATTCACTGTCGAAGAAGAAATACAGGCTCACCACGTGGTCATTCTTGACCGCGAAGCCAAAGAGCAACAGGAACAGCACCAGGCGGAAAAACCATATGAGCGCACGCATGGGGACATTATCTCCGAGCACATGGCAAAAAAGAAGGCTCAAAAAAAGAAGGCAGCCAGGGCTGCCTCGGGGGAAAAAGCGTGGAAAAGCGGGAACAAAGCGGACAAAAGGACCAAAGCAGACGGAAACCGTGGCTTCCGTGGCGGGCTCAATTTTCCACATCGACCCGTTCGCGCAATTCCTTGCCGGCCTTGAAGTGTGGCACGTATTTTCCGGGCACCGCCACCTGCTCGCCGGACTTCGGGTTACGCCCTACCCGGGGTGGGCGGTAATTCAGCGCAAAACTGCCGAAACCACGGATCTCGACACGCTGACCGCGTGCAAGCGCATCGGTCAGCGTGTCGAGGATCATCTTGACCGCACAATCGGCATCGTTGGGCGCGAGCTGCGGAAACTTCGCCGCCAACCGGGTTACCAATTCCGATCTGGTCATGGAGGCACTGCTTACTGTTTCTGTTCGTTCAACTTGGCCTTGAGCAAGGCGCCAAGATTGGTCGTGCCGGAAGAGGCGGTATTTTCGGAAGCAAGCTTGTTCATGGCTTCGCTCTGTTCGACGTGATCCTTGGCCCGAATCGACAGGCTGATCGAACGGGTCTTGCGATCGACATTGAGAATGATCGCTTCGACTTCCTCGCCTTCCTTGAGCACCGTGGTCAGGTCATCGATCCGATGAGCGGCGGCCTCGGAGGCGCGCAGATAGCCTTCGACATCGTCGCCAAGATCGATCACCGCGCCACGCGCCTCGATCGACTTCACCTTGCCGTGTACCACGCTGTTCTTCTCGTGGGTGGCGATGAAATTGGTGAAGGGGTCACCCTCGAGCTGCTTGACGCCCAGCGAAATGCGTTCCCGTTCGACATCGATCGCCAGCACCATGGCCTCGACCTCGTCGCCCTTCTTGAAGCGGCGTACCGCTTCTTCGCCCGACTCGCTCCACGACAGGTCGGAGAGATGCACCAGCCCGTCGATACCGCCTTCCAGGCCGATGAAGACGCCGAAATCGGTGATCGACTTGATCTGGCCGCGCACCTTGTCGCCTTTCTTGTGGTTGATGGCGAAATCGTCCCACGGGTTGGAAGCGCACTGCTTCATGCCCAGCGAGATGCGGCGGCGATCCTCGTCGATTTCGAGGATCATCACTTCGACCTCGTCGCCCAACTGCACGACCTTGGTGGGATGGATGTTCTTGTTGGTCCAGTCCATTTCGGAGACGTGCACCAGCCCTTCGATGCCTTGTTCGACTTCGACGAACGCGCCGTAGTCGGTGATGTTCGTCACCTTGCCGAACAGGCGCGTGCCCTGCGGATAGCGGCGGGCGATGCCGACCCATGGATCTTCGCCGAGTTGTTTGAGGCCGAGCGAGACGCGGTTCTTTTCCTGGTCGAACTTGAGCACCTTGGCTTCGATTTCGTCGCCGACGTTGAGCACTTCCGAAGGATGGCGCACGCGACGCCAGGCCAGGTCGGTGATGTGCAGCAGGCCGTCGATGCCGCCGAGGTCGACGAACGCGCCGTAATCGGTGATGTTCTTGACGATGCCCTTGACCGCCGTGCCTTCCTTGAGGGTGGAGAGCAGCTTGTCGCGTTCCTCGCCCATGGATTCTTCGAGCACCGCGCGGCGCGACACCACGACGTTGTTGCGCTTGCGGTCGAGCTTGATGACCTTGAACTCGAACTCCTTGCCTTCATAAGGCGTGGTGTCCTTGACCGGACGCATGTCGACCAGCGAACCCGGCAGGAAGGCGCGGATGCTGTTGGTCATCACCGTCAGGCCGCCCTTGACGCGGCTGGTGATGACGCCCCTGACCAGCGTGCCGTCGTTGAGGGCCTTTTCGAGATCGTTCCAGGCCGAGATGCGCTTGGCCTTGTCGCGCGACAGGCGCGTTTCGCCGTAACCGTCTTCGAGCGCATCGATGGCGACGTGGACGAAATCGCCGACCTGGGCTTCGAGTTCGCCACGATCGTTACGGAATTCATCGACCGGCACATAGCTTTCGGATTTGAGACCGGCATTGACAACGACGAAATTCTGGTCGATGCGCACGACTTCGGCGGTGATGACCTCTCCGACGCGCATATCCTGGATGACTAGACTTTCTTCAAAGAGCGCAGCAAAACTTTCTTCAGCAACAGGGGTGGCAATGGACATGAAAGGAAAAATCCGGCATCGCCGCCGTGCAGCGGCAAAAGGGTTGAACGGCCACGCGTCGCGCACCATGCTCGCCGCGCCTGGAACACAACCGACGCCGCCCCCCGACCCCGCACGCGATCAGGCACTGCTGCAAACCCCGGTTGTCGCCGCGAGCAGTCTGGCGAACACGACACATCATGTTCATGTACTCAGCAGCGAGCCGGTCATCCTAGCAGGCACTTCCTTGCCGATCAAGCGCTTATATTCCTCGAGACGTTGTCTGGAACACACGCATCGAAACTTCATCGTGAGGCGGGTTGCTCGATGCCGACGATGATTTTCTGCGCGACAACGGATATCGCCTGTCCTCCGTGTTCCGGATGGGGGACTGAAGCGTCGCAATATGGGCATGTTCTTGGTGGAAACGTTATAGCGATATATCCGTTTTTTCATAACGGAATATTCGAATCCTGATGATAATCTCCCCCCCTTCGATGTTTTCACACGGTTTTTCATCATGTCTACACGATCTCTCGCTTCTGCCGCCGCTCCCGCTTCTGCTTCTGTTACCGCCATCGATGATGTGCGCGAATTTCGCAATGCGCTGGGCCGTTTCGCCACCGGCATTGCCGTGGTGACGCTGGAAACGTCGGCGGGACGGATTGGATTGACGGTCAATTCCTTCAATTCGGTGTCGCTCACGCCGCCGCTGGTGGTCTGGAGCCTGGCCAGGACTTCGCCCAGCCTGCCCGCGTTCGAAGCGAGCCAATACTATGCAATCAACGTGTTGGCCGTCGACCAGGAGGAGATCTCGAATCGCTTCGCGGGCAAGCAGCCGGATCGTTTCGCGGGGCTCGAACTCGAAACCGGCCTGGGCGGCGCGCCGCTGCTGAGCGGCGTTTGCGCCCGCTTCCAGGTGCGCAACACCACCCGTCATGATGGAGGCGATCATGTGGTCTTCATCGGCGAAGTCGAACGTTTCGATTACGACGACAGCCGTGAGCCGTTGCTCTATTTCGCGGGCCGTTACCGGCGGCTGGATGCGGACTGATCTCGGTACAGCGAGTACGGCATCGAGATCATCGATCTACTTTGCAAGCCGATTGGCGGAATTCCTCCGCCAGCCTGGCCAGCCGCGCGGTCGACGCATCCTGTGCGCCCGCCTGACCCGCCGCCAGCGCGCGCGCCATCTCCTTGCCGAGTTCCACCCCATGCTGGTCGAAGGAATCGATTCCCCAGATCCAGCCCTGGACAAAAATCTTGTGCTCGTAGAGCGCAAGGAGCGCGCCGAGATGAAAAGCGTCGAGGCCGGGAAAGAGCACGGTGGTGCTCGGCTGGTTGCCCGCGCTGGCGAGGTGGGGGGCGAGACGTTCGATTTCGGTCTGCGGTAATCCGCGCTGGCGCAGCGCGGCGCGCGCGGCCTCAAGGCTGCGCCCGCTCATCAGCGCGGCGGCCTGGGCGATGGCATTGTCGACGAGCGCGCGCTGGCGCGGCTCGTCCGCGCCGACCGGCACGATGAAATCGATCGCCACCGCGCGCGTGCCCTGGTAGAGCAACTGATGAAAGGCATGCTGGCCGACAGGACCGGCGGCGCCCCAGACGATGGGCGCGGTGGGAACACCGCTGCGCAGGCCGTTGCGCAGGGTTTGTTTGCCGTTGCTCTCCATTTCGAGTTGCTGAAGCCAAGCGGGGAAATTGCGCAGGCCGTGGGCGTAAGGCAATACGGCCAGGCTGCCGATGTCGAGGAAATCGGTGTTCCACAGTCCGATCAGGCCCAGCCACAGCGGCAGGTTGCGCTCGAACGGCGCGGAGGAAAAATGTTCGTCCATTGCCCGCGCGCCAGCGAGAAAATCATCGAAGGCGGTCTCGCCGATGGCAACGAGCACGGGCAGGCCAATCGCCGACCACACCGAAAACCGCCCGCCGATCCATTCGGGCAAGGGGAAAACCCGTTCGGCACGCAGGCCGAACCGTAGCGCGGCATCGACCGCGTTGCTGACCGCGGCGAAATGCGCGCTGATATCGATTTCGCCATCGATGCCGCCGCCCAGACGCGCGCCCAGCCATTCGCGCGCGGCGGCGGCGTTGGCCAGGGTTTCCGCGGTGCCGAAACTTTTGGAAGAGATGATGAACAAGGTTTCGGCTGGATCGGCATCGGCGAGCGCCGTGGCAAGCTCGCGCGGGTCGATGTTGGCGACGAAGCCGACTTTCGTGCCCTGTGGTTTGCCCGCCGGATCGGCGAGCGCCTCGACGGCGAGCCGGGGACCGAGGTCGGAGCCGCCGATGCCAATGTTGATGACATGACGAATCGCCTTGCCGGTGCTCCCGGCGATCTCGCCGTGGCGTAGCGCATTGGCAAAGGTGCGCATCGCGCTCGTGTCCGCGCCATCTCCGCCGGGCGCGGGACAAGCGCCGCGCATCGCCATGTGGGCGGCGGCGCGGCCTTCGGTGAAATTCACCGCCTCGCCCGCGAACAGGCGGCGGATGCCTTCGGCAAGATGCGCTTCGCGGGCAAGCTGGAGCAGATCGCCGAGCACGGCGGCATCGATGCGTTGCTTGGAAAAATCGGCGATCAACGCGCGCCGGTTTTCGTTTTTTTCGTCCTGACCCGCCGTGAGCGCGAGACTCAGGCATTCGGCGCGTTCCGGATGCGCGGCAAAAAGATCGGCGAGCGTGTGGCTTCGGAGGCGCTTGGCGTGCGCGCTCAATCTGCCCCAGGCGGGCAGGTTTTGCGGCGCGATGAAAGAAAGTTTGTCAGTCACGATCCAGACGACGGTAAAGATAGAGCGCTTCGTATTGTTTTCCGCCGCCACGGCTGAAAGCCCAGACCGTTTCCCATTCCGGCAGGGAAGGGGGCGCGTTCTTGCGGTCGGCATGAACCAGCAGCAGGCGGCACGGTGTGGCGCGGTCGTGGGGGCGCAGGCCGAGATAATAATCGAGCATGCTGCGTACCGGATCGGGCAATTTCGCGCTGGCGACGCATTCGCCCGCATGCGGCGCGAGCGCCTCGCGGAGCGCATCCGCCATGGGGCGGTAAGTACGGCTGTGGTCGAACCACGGCATGAGCAGCGTCACCGCCAGACACCACAACATTGTCATGCCCATTGCCCAGTTGGCCGCGGCGCGTCCCGGCCCGCGCGGCAGCCGCCAGGCAAGCGCGAACCAGAGCGCACAGATGAAGCTGCCCGCCAGCGCCGGCGTGATGGAATCGACCATGACGAAAGTCGGGGCGACGCGGGCGATATGACGGGCAAGCCCAGGCGGCCAGGCAAACACCTGCGCCGTCCATGCGATCCATACCAGGATGGCAAACACGCCGAAAGTCGTCGCGCCGAACCAGTCGAAGGCATTGGCCGCGCCCCGGCGCAAGGTGGGCACGCCCCCCGCGGCCAGCAGCGCCATGGCGGGCAGGACTTGCAGCGCGGTGGGCGGGGAATCATCGGCCTTGGCGATGAGCAGGATGATCGCGATCATTGCCGAGGCAAGCGGCAACAGCCAGCGCAATTGCAGCAACTGTCGGCGCTTGTGCCACAGCGCCCACAGCGCGATTGGCCACAGTGGCCACAGGAACCAGCTCAAAAGCTCGACGAGGGTAATGATGTCGCCGGGTTTGAATTCGCGCGCGGTGAGCCATTGCCCATGCGCCCAGGCGGCAAATAGTTCCGGCGCATTCAGATGGATGACGAGCGGCCATAGCCCCCCCAGCACCGCAGCCAGGACCAGGCCAATGAGCAGGCTGGCGCTGGCGCGCGGATTGCGGCATTCGGGGCAGGCGATCATGATGATGGCAAATAGCGGCAGGGTGAGCAGCCAGCCGCCGAGTCCGCCGGCAAGTCCAGCCAGCGCACAGCCGAGTCCGGCGCGCAGGCAGCCGTTCAGCGGGCGAGCTGGCGTGCGGGCGATGCCTTCGAGGACGAGCGCCACCATCGCCATCAACGCGATCAGCGGCTGGGTCTCGTGCGCATGGAGGACGAGGCCGAGGCTGCCGAGGGTAAAGAGCGCGGCGGGCGTGCGCGCCGGGCGGCCATGGAGGTGTTCGGCCGCGCGCGCGACCCACCACACAGTCAGCGCGGTAAACACGGCGCTGGCCAGGCGCGCGCCGTCATGGGCCGCGAGCACCCCCTGAGTGAGCCAGGCGAGGAGGGCCGCGCACCAATAATAGAGTGGGGGAAAGTCGGCGAACGGCTGACCGCCAATTTGGGGAAACAGCCAACCGTCGCCCTGCAACATCGCATACACCGGGCCGAAATAGCGGGCATCGTCCCCGCGCCAGGGCTCATGGCCGAGACCGCTCAGCAGATAGAAGCCGACCAGCAGCATCAGGCCGACACTGCCGTAAAGACGACGCTGGAAGATGGACTGTGTTTGGGAAATCGCTTGCGGGCTATGAAACATGCGTGCTTGCTGGGCGGAGTTCAGAGGCACATTGTAACGGCACGGGCGGGGCGGCGCTCGTCCGGGGGAATCAGGTGGCTTCGAGTTTCGCCATGAGGTCGGGGTGATTGAAAAGAAGTTTCAGCAGACAGAGCACGCCGCCCGGCGGCCCGGAACGACGGGATGCTCATGGGTGGCGCCTTATTTGTCGAGCCGGTCGATTTTCGAAGCTGATAACGTTTCCATCTTGCCTTTGCTATGGATCGTCACCAATAACACTTGCCCGAGTAGTGGTAATAGATCATGCGCCGCCACTTTTGCCCGTGCCCTTGCGTTTCCAACGAATTTGCGAGTTGTTTCCGATGGAATCGGAAGTTACATGGAAATTCATCCCCCACTACTTAAATTGTGAAAAAACATTGTTTGTGAAACGACGGGTTTGTTCGCAACATGGATGAAAATCCCTCGTGGTGAAATCATGAATGCAATTGTGGTAAACCCCATCCAAACCCGTGCCCTGCTCGTCGGCGCCGATCGTCTGGGCAATATTCCCGAAGTGCTTTGTCAGTTTGGTATTCGGATTGCGGCGCATATCAGCGGGCGGGATAGTGCCCACCAGCGCCGCAGCGCCGCCATGTTGCCAAGCGGCGTCGGGATGGTGATCCTGTTTACCGATTTTCTTGGCCATAATGTCATGCGCGGTTTTCGCGACGCAGCGGAGCGCGCGGGCGTTCGTTTCGTCTGCTGCCGCCGCTCGGTGTGCGATCTCCAGCATGCGCTTGGTAAACACCACGCGCCGCCGCCGGAAGTGGCGAAGGAACGGCCCGGTCGGCGCTGATACGTGACCTTGATCTTCAGGAGCTTGGCGTCCTGCACGTTCACCTCGTCGATGAGCCGCGTGTCATGAACTCGTTCCCAAAAATCTCCGAAAAACCCCCATGGGCACCTCGAATGACGCCCTGTTTCAAAACAGAGCTTCATCCCTGCTGAAACGGAGGTTTTTCGAGGTGCCCTTGCGGTTGTTGGTGGGCCCCCTGGGAGTCGAACCCAGCACCAACGGATTATGAGTTTTGTTTGTTTTCCATAAAAATCAACAGGTTACGCCAAAATCCATTCTACTATTTTGAAAAAATCGCTGCTCGCAAAGCCAGGCGTGGCGCGGCTTTTGAAATTTTTGTAGAACACTCCGGCGCAACGATCCCACTGCGGTAGGTGTTTAAGTGCAGGCGTGCAGAGATTTGAATAATCCGCTCGACATCTTTTCCCCGCCCGGTTCCACGACGCGGCAAAGCCGCGCCGATCTCCAAACGCAAAAAATGCAATCGATCCAGCGGGCACGCATCGTGCGTGTCGAAGAGACGATGCGCATCGCGGTTTTCCAGCACCACGTTTTTCAAGCGTTGATGCACTTGAACTAGTGCATGGGATAGCTGCGCCAACTGCGCAGACTGCTTGCCGCGAGTCTGTAAATTAAACTGTGTAACTGTTTTTTGAGAGAGGCGGAGAATCCGCCAAAGGAGCAGAGTCATGACCCCGAAGGCAGAGGTACTGGACGAATTGTTGAAGGACTGCAAG
>JAITCV010000168.1 GCA_031282905.1 Azoarcus sp.
ACCTTGGAGGGCGGGACGGGCCAGGACACCCTGAAGGGCGATGCTGGAAACGATCTCCTGCTCGGCGGTGACGGCCATGACCGCCTGCTCGGTGCGGCGGGCAATGACACCTTGGTAGGAGGGACGGGCCAGGATCGGCTCGAAGGCGGCGCGGGCCATGACATCTATCGTTTCGATCGTGGCGAGGGCCAGGACACGATCGTCGATACGGGGGGCGACGACACCATCGAGTTTGGCGAGCACATCGATTTCGACCAACTGTGGTTCAGGCGCGTGGGCAACAGTCTGGAGGTCGATCTGATCGGCACGGAGGATCAGGTGACGCTCAACAATTGGTACCTGGGATCGAGCCAGCGCGTGGAGCATTTCCAGGCTGGCGGCGCCACGCTCGATGCGGCGCGCGTGCAGGCTTTGGTCAACGCGATGGACGACTACAACGCCCCACCCGCGGGGGAGATGGAGTTGTCGGCGGATTATGCTACGTTGTTGCAGATCATCGGCGGGCAGTGGGAAAACATCGGTTGAACTGCATCTGAAGCGCGTGCTTGAACTGTACGTCTGAGTGTGCAAAAACCCATGCGAACCCCATGTCCGGTTTGCCGGCATGGGGTTGGTCGGGGTTGTTTCGCGGCGCGCGCCATTTTCATGTGGACGTCTTTTGAGTTTCTTGTGAGCCGCTTGCAGGCATTCCAGTTCCTGTCCTCGTCCCGATTACAGTTTCGCCTTGAGCACCAGTCCGAACCAGCGCGGCGCGCCGGGCGTATAGGAGGCCCAGGATTGTCCGGTGTTGTAATGGGTGTCGAACAAGTTCTTGACCACGAAATTGAGGTCGAACGACTGATCGCGCCGACCAAAGCCGACGGAGAGGTCGGTGAGATGGTAAGCCTTCTGCCAGCCGTATTCGGACAGGGTATTGTCCAGGTTCTGACGGGTGGTGTAGAAATGGTTGATGCTGGCGTGGAATTCCTTGTCGCCCAGGATCGGCAAGCGGTATTCGCCGCCGACGGACAGCGTGAAGCGCGGCGCGCCGGGCAGCGATTTGCCGGATTGGTCGAGGTAGGGCAGGCCCAGGTTGGCCAGTTCGGGCGCGGCGGACGAGTTGGTGAAATCCTTGTATATCGCGCGGTTCCAGGCGGCGCTGAAACGCAGGGTGGTGTTCTTGATGCCGCCGTAAGCGCCGTCGATTTCGAGACCGGTGATCTGGACGTGCTTCACGTTGCCGGTGGCGGAGGTGTAGGCCGTCTCGCCGGTCAACTGGGTGGTCAGCGGGTCGACGACCTGCACCGATTGCTGGTAGTCGCGCAAGTCGGTGCGAAACAGCGCGGCGTTGAGGATCAGGCTGCGGTTGAAGAGCGCCGATTTGAGGCCGATCTCGTATGCGGTGGCTTTTTCCGGATCGGCATTGTTCGGCAGACCATTGGTGAATTGCACGATGCCCGCCTTCTCGCCGTATTGCCAGGAAGCGTAGATGGTGACATCGTCATTGATCTTGTACGAGGGACTGAATATCAGGGCGGGCTGCGTCTTGCGGAAGGACTCGCCATCGCTTTTCAGCCACAGCGTGCCGATCTGGGTGCGGCGCAAGGTCTTGGCGTGGGCGATCTGCTGCTTTTGCGCCGCGCTCAGCGCGGCGTAATCCGCCACGCCGAAATATTTGCTTGCCGTGAAATTGGCAAGCGCGAGTTGGTCCGGGCTGGACAGGGCCGACGAAGTCAGTTCGCCCGTGGTGTCGCTGTCGAAGCCGCCGAGCTGGACGCCGTTGACCGCCACCGGATTGAGCTCCGCGCCGTAGCCATTGCGCAGCACATCGCGCCGCGATTGGGTGCGGCGATCCTCGTGCGTGAGGCGCACGCCGGAAGTCAGGGTGAATTTGTCGCCGATATGCCAATTGGCCTGGCCGAAACCGGCGATGCTCTGGTTGTGGATGTATTCCCGTTGCTGGCGGAACAGACGGTTGAGGGAGTTGTCGAGTAGATAACGTCCTTCGCCATTGGCATCGAGCGCGTTGTATTGCGCATTGGATGCGAACCATGCGCCGGCATCCGACCCCCATTCCTGCTTCTGGAGCACCCGGTTGCGGGTTTTCAGCCAGAACAGCCCGGTCTGGTAGTCGAGCGCGCCGCCCGCTTGCGAACTGAGGCGCAATTCCTGGCTGATCTGCTTGTATTCCACACTGGTGTTGTTGTTGAGGGTGATGTCGAACGGCGTGCCTTCGTCGTTGCGGGCGTCGAAATAGAAATCCTTGTAGGCGGTGATCGCCGTCAGCACGTGGTTCCCCAGGGTCCAGTTCAATTCGGCGGAGGCGCCGTCGGAGCCGGTGAAGAGGGGCTGATAGTTGTCGTAGTTGATCGCGCGCAGGTAGTCGCCGGCGTAGCTGTATGAATCCTGCTGGGTAAACCAGCGCCGTCCGAGCGCGTTTTCCGCGCGGTTGACCGCGGCGGACAGCGGGACGGATTCGCCATTGGCGTAATGGCGCGGAATCTGGGTGTAATAGGTCAGACCGTTGTCGTTCTGGCCGTTGCGCGGCTGGATGTCGAAACTGACGCGGGCGCTGAAATCCGGCGTCGGCGTGAGCAGGATCTGGGCGCGGCCCGCCATGCGGTTGATGTCGGGCCAGCTTTGGGTGCCGTCGTTGTTCTCGTTGCGGAAATCGCCACGCTGTTTGTGGATGTAGAAATTGCCGCGCCAGGCCAACAGATCGTCGATCACCGCGCCGCCGCCCACCGCCTTGCCGATCAGCGTGTTGTTCTTGCCGAAGGTGGTCTCGAAAATGGCTTCCGGCGTGAAGCTGGGTTTGCGCGTGGTGATGTTGACGACCCCCATCGTGGTGTTCCTGCCGAGCAGGGTGCCTTGAGGGCCACGCGCGACTTCCACCGCGTCGACGTCGATGAAGTCAGCGAAGGACAGGGCGCCGTAGGCGTAATTGACGCCATCGACGATCACGCCGACGCTCGGGTCCATCGCGTCGGTCTGACCCTGTTTGCCGACGCCGCGAATCGACAGGCTGGATTGGCGGGCATTGCCCACGTTCCACTGCACATTGGCCGCGCGCCGGGTGATGTCGCCCAGCGTCACCGCGCCTTCGCGCTCCAGTTCGCGTCCGCTGATCGCGGAGATGGACAGCGGCACATCCTGCAGGCGTTCGAGGCGATTGCGGGCGCGGATCACCACCGCGTCGAGTTCCACCGGCGCATCTTCCGCGGCCTGTGCGGCTGCGCCGCCTGGGGTGGCCGCGCTTGCCGCATCGGCGTCCGCCGTGGCCGCGCCGCCATCCGGAGGGACGGAGCGGGCAGCAGGCGACGCCTCCACCGTTTGCCGCAGGCGTTCGATCTCTGCTCGCAGGCGGGCGTTCTCTTCCCGCAACGCGGCTTCCGTCCCGGCGTCGGCGCGGGACGACGGGCTGGTCAGCGCCAGCGTCAAACCGATCGCCGCCATGGCGGCGGACAGGCCATGCTTCCGGTAAAAAGGGCCGTTGCGGAACGGAACCCGCTCATGCGCGTCAAGCATATTCATTTTAATTTCTCCGGTCGTGTCGAACAGGGGGTTGGACTGCAACAGACCGGGTAGAGCAATTGGCATGCCACGGCGTTCGCCGCGCGCAACATTTTGTCATTACGATGATTTAAAAGGGAAAAACTGCGTTGATTTGCATATACACGGCACGCGCAATGGCAGCGTGGCGTTGCCCGATCACCACTTCGTTCAACGGGTTGATGTCTGGGCAACAGGCGTTTGGACTTCACCGTCCGCCGACCATGCCGGCCAGAAATTTTCCAGGCCGAGATCGGCAAGCGCCCAGGCGATGGGCGCGCGGTCGAACCAGTCATCGATCGAAACCGGCGCGCGGATGATCTTGTTGTCGTGGCAAAAAGCAGCGGCGCGCGCGAAGCGGGCAACGATATAGTCATCGAGCAGGGGCACGAAGGCATCGCGCAGATCGCGTCCGGCGAAATCGCGCTCCAGGTATTCCTTGGGCACCGTCGATGCCTGGGTGTTGTATTCGAAATAGGCGTCACGATTTTCCGGCAGGCCGGCCCAATGCACCGCGCGCAGATAGGCGCGCACGATGCGGCGCGGCACGCCCGGGTAGCGACGGGCGAAATCCTCGGTGACGAACAGCGCGCCGAATCCGCTCGAACCGGTACGACGTCCGCGGGTGACATGAATGATGCGTACCAGCCCCTGGGCTTCGAGCGGAAACAGCGAAGGCCCGCTTACCAAGGTGGCGTCGATCTGGCCCGTGGCGATGGCGGCGTTGGCCTCCTGCGCGCTCATGTTGACCAGTTTCACCGCCGACAGCGATACGCCATGTTCATGCAATAGCTGGGCGGTGGACAGATGCGACCAGCCCCCGAGCAGGATCGCAAAACTGGCGCCGACGAGATCGCCCGGCGTCCGGGCGGCCAGCCCCGCGCGCACCCCCAGATAGCTGTAATGAAAGCCCTGGGAGGCGAGCAGGCGGGTGCGGATGCCGCGCGCCCGGCCAATGATGAGCGGCATGGCGCCGAAAGAACTGACGTCGATCATGCCGTTGGCAATGGCCTCGTTGATGTGGATGCCGCCGCCGTCCATCGGCGTCCAATCGATGGCGACGCCATCCTGGTCGAATTCCTGCTCCAGCAGGCCCTGGGACTGGACGATGCCCATCAGGCCGGTGGCCTTGGCGGAACCCCATGCGCCATGCGGCGCGAGCCGGATGCGCCGGGGCAATTCTTCTGCCGCGCCGACAGCGGGGACACCGCCGTCCCCGCAGCCGGACAGGAGCCCCGCCGCGCAGGCGATCTTGAGGAAATCGCGCCGTTCCATGCGTATCGCTTCCCGCGCGGGGTTTCAGGCGAAACCGAAATGCCCGGCGGCGGCCAGTTGCTCCACCGGCAGGCGATCGTTGGGCACATCCTTGGCGCGCAAATCTTCCGGCAGGGCGGATTTGTCGGCGGACGGATGGCCGAGGGCGATGACGATGTGCAAGGCATGGTCTGCCGGAATGGCGAGCGCCGCGCGCGCGGCCTCTTCGTCATAGCCGCCGATGGCGCGCGTGCTTAGCCCCTGTGCATGAGCCTGATTGGCGAGATTGGCCCAGGCCGCGCCCGCATCGAACGCATGGAAGCGCGACGGCTGCAGCCCCTTGCCGTCTCCCCGATCGCGCACGGTGCGCGAAACGAGCAGGATCAAGGCCGCTGCCTTGTCCGCCCACAGGCGGTTTTTTTCGTTGATGAAGCCCAGGAAGGTCTTCCATTCCGGGGTATTGCGTTTGGCATAGACGAAACGCCAGGGTTGCGTATTTCCGCCCGATGGCGCCCAACGCGCCGCCTCGAAAATGGAAAACAGCCCGGCATCGGAAACCTCCTCGCCGGTGAAGGCGCGGGTAGACCAGCGCGAATGGAACAGTGGCTCGATTGGGTGGGCGGCTTGACGTGTGCTCATCGGGGTTTTTCCTCATTTGACGACGCAAGGTAAATGGAAGAGTGGAAGAGCGAATGCCGACGCAATGGCATCGCAGGGAACCGGACAGCAAAACCCGTGCCATGGCGATGAAAAATCGATATCCCCGCAAAAACAAGGTCGCGGCGCGGTGGATTCAGCAATCGGCGCGTGCCCGCACTGTTGCCCTGGCAGCAGGTAGTGCGCCATACGCGGCAGCATCGCGCCGCGTCTCAGCACGAAATCCCGTTCTTGCGGGCGGAAAGGCCAATGGCGCGGATATTGCTTTTTGGGGAATTTCTGCCTGTCAGGGACTCAAGATGCTTGAATTGATACTCGAAGCGCGCTGTATACGCTGCTTTGCCTGCGTGCGCGTCTGTCCCAACGATGTTATCGAGGCCGATGACAGTGGGCTTCCTTTCATCGCGCGCCAGCATGATTGCTGTAGTTGTTTCCTGTGCGAAGCCTATTGCGCGCCGGACGCGCTGTATGTCGCCCCCGAGGCTCGTCCGTCGCCCGTGGATGTGGAGCGCCTGCTCGCCGAGGGCTGTATCGGCGGCTTTCGCCGCGCCCTCGGCTGGGACAAGCGCGCGCCCGGCGCGCCGACGCAGCCACACGCCCAGCCGATGCAAGCACGCGGCCATCCAGGCGGGCCGCACGATCTGCACCGTAGCGAAAGCTACGCCAATGGCACCCATCGGCACTGAAATCCGGCTTCGCCATGGCTTTCATTCGCTCTGTTGGCCGTCCCCATAGGGGAGCAGGGAGAACGAGTACGTCCCTTTGCGCTGGATGTTCCCGTTCCCATTGGTGCGTCGTGCGTCAAGGCGCAAAAGCGCCGTGACAATCCTCACGGCGATTCAATCACCTGGAAGCGACGAGGCATGCCTCGCCCTCCGAGTGCGGCCAGAGCATTTGGATTGCCACGGTCCCGCAGCCCTTGCAATGACGAAGTATTGATCGCGTCGGATTGTCGCGCTCGCCGAGAGCTTCCAGCGGCGGATATTTTCCTGTTCTTTCCACTCACGAGGTAATGACATGAGCACATACGCATCCGAAAGTACCGGCAAGCGGTTCGCTTCCGGAGACCATGAAATCAATTACCAGGCCGACGTGCTGGTGATCGGCGGTAGTCTGGCCGGGGTCTGGGCCGCGTTGGCGGCGGCGCGCGCGGGGGCGCGGGTCGTGCTGGCGGAGAAAGGCTGGGTGGGTACCGCCGGTGTGGTCGCCGCCGCCAGCGTGGGCGGTTATTACGCCCTGCCGGACGATCCGGCACAGCGCGAGGGGGTGATCTCGGTGCGCCACCAGGAAGCGCGCGGGCTGGACGATCCTGCTTATCTTGGCCGGGTATATGACCAGAGCTATCGCTGTTTCACCGCGTTGCGCGAGGCAGGCTTTGCCAGCGCCCGCCTGGGCTCGTTCCCGGGACCGGACAGCATGGCCTTCCTGCGCCGTCAGGCGCTGACGGCGGGGGTGAGGATATTGGATCACAGCCCGGCGCTGGAGTTGTTGGCGACCGACGATGGCGTGATCGCCGGTGCGGCCGGTATCCAACGTAAAAGCGGCGAAGTCTGGCGGGTGCGCGCGGGCGCGGTGGTGCTGGCCACGGGCGGCAATGCTTTTCTCTCCGGCGCGCAAGGTACCAATGGCCTGACCGGCGACGGTTATCTGATGGCGGCCGAGGCAGGCGCGGCTCTGCAGGGCATGGAGTTTTCCGGGCATTACGGGCTGACTCCGGCGGGAGGAAGCTGCACCAAGGGCGGCATGTATTTCCAAGGGCATATTTTCGATGACGCTGGCGAGCGTCTGGACCCGCTGCCATCCTGGTTCGCCGTGCCCAACGTCGCCCGCGCGCTGCTCGCTGGCGGCCAAGCCTGGGTGGTGCTGGACAAGGCCGAGCCCGGGCAGCACGAAACGCATCGCCGTCAGAGTCCCAATTTCTATCAGTATTTCAGCCGCCGCGGACTGGATCCTTTTCGTGAACGCTGGCCCGTGACGCTCACTTATGAGGGCACGGTGCGCGCCGCCGGTGGTCTGGCGGTCGACGACGGTTGCGCCACCGGCGTGGCGGGGCTTTATGCCGCAGGCGATGTCACCGACCGCAGCCGCCTGACCGGTGCTTTTCTCAGCGGAGCCGGTCCGGCGGTGGCCTGGTGTGTTGCTTCCGGCGAATGGGCGGGGCAGGGCGCGGCGGCTTTCGCCCGCGATCTGGGGACGAGCGCGCATGCCCGCAAGATACATGGCGCGGGCGCTTGCGGGCTGCGTCCCACGGGCGGGGCGCGCGCGGATTTCGATGGCCGCGAGGCCATTACTCGCGTGCAGGCGGAAATCCTGCCGCTGGAGAAAAACTTTTTCCGCGATGGAACCGTCATGACCGCCGCGCTGGAACGGCTGGATGCATTGTGGACGGCCGCGCGCGAGGGACTGGCCGCCGAGGATGCGCGCGCGTTGCTGAAAGCGAGGGAAGCCGCAGCGCTGACGGCCTCGGCGCGCTGGATCTACCGTTCCGCGCTCGCCCGTACCGAGAGCCGTGGTCTGCACCGGCGCACGGACCATCCGCAGGAAGACCCCGCGCAGACCCATCACCTCGCGCTCGAGGGCGTAGACCGGATTCGCGTCACCCCGCGCGCGGCGGCGCTGGCCTGATCTGTTTCGCGCAGCATGGTTGCGGGCGCAGCAAATATTGCTGCACACCGCGCACTGCAACGATCCAAGTCTTTGAAATGTAATAGATTATTTCTGGCGTGCTTTTTGCTGAGCTTCCCTGTCTTTCTGTTTCCAGCCGCAGGAAACAGGAGCGCGATCAGGAAACATCAGGGAACCAACCAGGCAAAGGATGTCATGCAAACAAAGGATGTCATGCAAAAATTCATGCGGACCGCGATCGCGGTCTCTTGCAACGCTCTGTTCTGCGTCGCGCACGCGCAGCAAGGAACCGAGGCTGGCGCGGAGTCGGTCGAGCTCGATGCGGTGGTGATACTCGGCTCGTCGCGCCAGGATCAGACCGCGTTGAAAAGCTCGGCGCCAGTGGAAGTGATCGGCGCCCGCGAACTGGAAGAAACCGGTGCGGTCACGCTGAACCAGGCGCTCACCAAACTGCATCCTTCGTTCAATTTTTCCCAAGGGCAAAACGCGGTCAAGGGGCAGGCGACCCGCGCGGCCTCGTTGCGCGGCGTCAGCCCCGCCTACACGCTGGTACTGGTCAACGGCAAGCGCCGCCATACGCAATCCTTGTTGCAGGGCACCGATCCCTGGCCGTCGAACAACGTGGTGGACATCAATACCCTGCCGATCAGCGCCATTGCCCGCGTCGAGGTGCTGCGCGACGGGGCCGCCGCCCAGTACGGTTCCGACGCCATTGCCGGCGTGATCAACATCGTGCTCAACGACGCCGCGGAAGGCGGCGCGGCGAACGTGCGTTATGGCGGCTACACCGACGGCGGCGGCGAAACCCAGGCGATCAATGGCTGGAAAGGCTTCCAACTCGGCGACGGTGCCGGTTTCATCAACGTCGGCTTCGATTACCTCAAGAGCGCGCAGGTCGACCGCGCCGAGGCGGACTGGCGTCAGCTTTTTCCCGATGGCGATGCGCGCAACGAGACCTATCCCAAGGATTACGGCCATTGGGGGCAGGCTTCACGGGAGAATTTCAGTTTCCTGGTCAATTCCGAATTGACGGCGGGGCCGGGCGCCGCCTATGCCTGGATCAATTACGCCGACAAGCGCACCGGCAATTATGTGAATCCGGAACGCCTGGTGATCGGCACCGGCTTGCCCGGCGACGCCATTCGCGGAAATACCTCGAACAATCTGGACATCTATCCCAATGGTTACCAGCCGCGCCGCACTTATTACTCCACCGATTGGGCCGGCGTGCTCGGCTACCGTTTCGGCGAGGAAAAAACCGGCAAACTGGATTTCAGTGTGAGCTGGGGCGAAAACATCACCTGGATCAAAGGCTTCAGCACCACCAATCCAAGCTGGGGCGCGGACAGCCCGACCTCTTTCGATCTGGGCGGCTGGCGTTCCAGCCAGACCAGCGTGTCCGCCGACTATGTTCGCAGCATCAGCCCTGCCTGGGCGTCCGCGCCCATCCTGTTGTCGACGGGGCTGCTTGCCCGGCGTGAAAGTTGGGGCGTTCATTCCTTTGGCGACGAAGCTTCGTATACCAATGGCGGCCTGTCCAATTCCACCAACGGTATTCCGGTGACCGCCGCCAGTTCCGCCGGTTTGATGCCGATCGATGGCGGCACGGTGAAACGTGACGTCAAGGGGGTTTATTTTGGCTTTGAAACCGATCTCAGCGATCAATTCCAGATCGGCGTCACCGGCCGTTACGAGGATTATTCCGATTTCGGCGATACGATCAATGGCAAGGTTTCCGGCCGTTACGAGCTCAACAAGGCGCTTGCTTTTCGCGGCACGCTCAGTACTGGCTTTCATGCGCCCAGCCTGGGCCAGATCGGTACCCAGAGTACCGCTTTCACCAGCAATTGGACAAATACCGGCCTGGGGCTGGCCGAACCGGGCCGGACACGCCAGTTTCGCCCAAATGATCCACAAGCGGCGGTATTCGGCGCCAAAGCGCTGGACCCGGAAAAGTCGGACAGCTTTTCCCTCGGTTTCGTGCTGACGCCGGACGCCACCACGTCACTGACGGTGGATGCCTATTACCTGAAGATCAAGGATCAGGTCATCATCACCGACGCCCTGCGCGGCGCCAATGTCACCAGCGCCTTCAACGATATCGGCTTGCCCGGTTATACCCAGGCAAGCTATTACTTCAACGGTTGGGATACCACCACCAAGGGCATCGATTTCGTCGGCCGCAAGAAATTGCGTTTCGAGGGCGCGGGCACGCTGGATCTCAGTCTTGGCCTGAGTTTTCTCAGAACCAAGGCGAGCAAGGTAAAGAATACGGTCACGGTCAATGGCGGCGAGGTGTCCATCGTCAACGATTACCGCGTGCGCGACATCGAAGAAGGCGTTCCCAAGAACAAGCTGGTGCTCGGCGGTCGTTACACGATTGGCAATTGGGCGGTGGATGCCACGGTGACGCGCTACGGCGAATATACCTACAACGCCGCCGCTGGCGCGGCAAACGGCAATCACGACCAGACCTTTTCGCCGGAATGGTATGTGGATGTGAATCTGGCCTATCGCGTGAACAACAATGTGCGGCTGGAAGTGGGCGCGCAAAACCTGTTCAACCGTTACCCGGACAAGTACGACACCACCAATCGCGCCAGCGGCATCAATCCCTATTCCTTCATCGCCCCCAATGGCGCCTCCGGGCGCTTCGTCTATGCCGGTGTCAATCTGATCTTCTGACCCGGCATTCCGGGCGAACGCCGTCGGCGCCGTCCAAGGCTCATTTCATGTCCAACGCATTGGTCGCCAATATGTCGCTCCATCGCGGCGCGGGGTTTTCCCCGCGCCGGTTTGCGCGCCTGCCCTTGTATGCGGCGCTGTTCTTCGTCCTGGTCTGGCCGGTGATCATGCTGATCGCGGGCTCTTTCCGCTCGGCGGCGCCCGGCTTCGACGGCGAATGGACGCTGGCTGCCTGGGGCAGCACGTTCGATAGTCCCGGCACCGGGCAGGCGATGTCCAATTCCCTGTTCCTGTCCCTGGTCACCACCCTGCTTTCCACGCTGATCGCCGCGGGACTGGCCTTTCTCTCCGAACGAACCGACATGCCCTTGCGGCGCGCGATCACGCCTTGTCTCATGCTGATGTTCGCCACCCCGGCGCTGTTCTATGCCCTGGGCTACGCGCTGCTCGGCAACGCCTATACCGGTTCGGCCAACAGCCTGCTGCGGACCTTGTTCGGCGTCGCCGCCGCGCGCCTGGACGTGGAAACCTGGACCGGCCTGATCACCGTGATGGTGCTGAAGAAAGCGTCCATCATCTATCTCTTCCTGATCGGCCCCTTTCGCGCCCTGGATTCCAGCCACAATGACGCCTCGCTGGTGTCCGGCGTGGGCCAGTTCGGCTCTTTTTTCCGCATCGATCTGCCGACGCTGACGCCGGCGCTTACCGGCGCGATCTTGCTGGGCATCGTCGCGGGTTTGCAGGCTTTCGACATGGTGCTCATCCTGGGCTGGCCGCAGGACATCGATGTCATCGCCACCCGCATCATGAGTTTCATCAACGGCTCGGCGCCGCCGGATTACGCCCGCGCCAGCGTGCTTTCCATCGTCTTGCTGGCGGTGGTGGCGATACTGTGCATCGTGCAATCGCGTCTGCTCGGCAAGCGCAGCTTCGTGACCGTCGCGGGCAAGAGAAACAGTCAGCGTCGCGTCCGCCTGGGGCGCGCGCGCTGGCCGCTGGCGGCGGCGGTCGCGTTCTATCTGCTGTTGGCGGTCATCCTGCCGATAGGTTCGGTCGTGTTTTCTTCCTTCCAGCCGTTTCCCGGCATCTACGAAGGTTTCTCCCTTCGCCATTACCGGAGCATCTTTGCCCTGCCGCGGATGACCGATGCCATTCGCGTTACTTTCAGCATCGCCCTGATCGCCGGTTTCGCCGCGATGCTGTTCGCGGTGGCGGTCGCCCAACTTGGGCGCGCACTGCCGCCACGACGGGCGGCGGCCTTGCGTTTCGTCAGCCTGATTCCGCTTGCCATGCCGGGCGTGGTCACCGCCCTCGCCATTTCCTGGGCGGTCGTCAGCATGCCGGGACTGAAACAACTCTACGGCACCTTCTGGCTGGTCACCCTGGCGCTGGTGGTCGTGGTCGTCCCTTTTGCCATCCAGGTCGCCAATGCCGCCACCGCGCAGATATCTCCCGAATTACAGGAAGCGGCGCGCATCGCGGGCGCTTCGGCTCCCCAGGCCACGATGGATGTGGTGCTGCGCTTGATCGCGCCCAGTTTCCTTTCCGGCTGGTTCATGGCCGCGATCATCGTCTCCGGCAATCTGGAAGTGCCCTTGCTGCTCAAGGCCCCCGGGTTGAATCCGATCGCCACCGTGGTGTACAGCCTGTATTCCTCTGGCGACTTTTCCGCCGCGTCGGCCTTGCTGGTGATCTTGCTGCTGGTCAAGGCGGCGATCTGGGGCACGGCCCTGGCTGGCTATCGTCTGTGGCGCGCGTGGCGGCAATACCGCCGCCAGCGGCTGTTGAGCGAAATCGCCATTTGGCGCGAAGAAGCGTCCGCCCCCGTTTCCCGCGCGGTCACGGCCACGGCCACGATTGCCGGTTGAGTCGATCGCCAGCATGAATGAAACCGGAGCAAACAATTGAGCGACGTCAGCCTGCAAGGTTTGCGCAAGCACTTCACCGACGGCAAGGCGGCCGACACACCCGGGCGCGGCGCCATTGATGGACTGGATCTGGAAATACACGATGGCGAGTTCTTCGTCCTGCTCGGCCCCAGCGGCTGCGGCAAGACGACCACCTTGCGTTGCATTGCCGGTCTGGAAGACCCCACGGCGGGCCGGATCAGCATGGGCGGCAAGCTCGTCGCCGATCCGGCGCGCGGCATTTTCGTGCCACCGGACAAGCGCGCCATCGGGATGGTGTTCCAGAGTTATGCGCTATGGCCGCACATGACGGTCTTCGACAACGTCGCCTACCCGCTCAAGCATCGGCACAAGGGCCTGTCGCGCCATGAACTGGCGCGCGAAGTGGACGAAGCCCTGGCGCTGGTCGGCCTGCGCGGCCTGGAAAGCCGCGGTCCGGCCGAACTCTCCGGCGGCCAGCAGCAGCGGGTGGCGTTGGCGCGGGCAGTGGTGGCGCGGCCGCGCTTGCTGCTGTTCGACGAACCCTTGTCCAACCTCGATGCCCAGCTACGTCAGCGCCTGCGCCAGGATTTGCGCCGTGTGCACGAAAAGACCGGACGCACTTCCATCTACGTCACCCACGATCAAGCCGAAGCCCTGACGCTGGCCGATCGCGTGGCGGTGATGCGCGCGGGGCGGCTGGAACAATTGGGCGCGCCCACCGAGATATTCCTGTCGCCCGCGACCCGTTTTGTCGCCGAGTTCGTCGGTTTCGACAACCTGTTGCCCGGCGTCGTGGCCGCAGCGCTGGGCGAAGGCCGCTTCCTGTTTCAGCCCGACGGCTGGCCGCAAACACTGCTTGGCCGCGCGCCCGCCGCATTGCGTGCCGGTCAGCGCGGCTATCTTGCCGCGCGCAGCGCCAACCTGCGGCTGACGCGCGGCAACATTCCAGGGACAACAAACGGGCCAGAGACGGAAAGCGGCACCAACTTCCTGCCCGCCACGATCGGTGCGCTCACCTATCTTGGCGAACGCTTCCAGGCCGATGCGACCGTTCATGGTCAGCGCCTGCTCGCCAATCTGCCGCTGGCCGCCTGGGATGGTCGCGGCGAACTGCATCACGCGCCGCGATGGGAGCATGCCCATATCGCACTGGCGGCCAGCGACGCGGTCATCCTGGGGGATGAGGCGGAAAGCGCCGCTCCCGCATGCGCATGAAAGCGGTGCCTATCCTGCCCTCATCTCCCACCGCGCATTGCGTTGGACGCCGTCATCTGCTGCGCGCCTCGCTCGCTGGCGCGCTGGGCTGGGTGCTGGCGGGCTGCGGCGGCGACGGTAGCGTCGGCAGCTTCCCGGTCGAAGCGCGGCCCGTGCTGTCCGGCACGCCCGCCGTCCGCGACGAACTGGCCGGTCTCTACGATGAAGCGCGGCGACGCGGCGAGGACACGGTCGTGGTCTACGGCGCGGCGGTGGATGCCGAATGGGAACCATTGTGGCTCGCCTTCCAGGCCGACTTTCCCGGACTGAAGGTCATCTACATGCATGTCTCGCCAACCCAGGTCATGTCGCGCATCGACGCCGAACGCAGTGCCGGCAACCATCAGGGCGACCTGTTGATGCAGCCGGTGAATGTGCAACCGCTCATCGCGCGGCGCGGCTACTTCGACGCTTTTCGTCCGCTGGCCAGCGCGGAACTGGCGGCGGAGTACCGCGACGAAAGCGACTTTGTCCACTATCCCTTTTCCAAGGTTTTCGGACTCGCCTACAACACAAATCAAGTGGCGGCGGACGCGCTGCCACGCCATTTCGATGACATATTACAATCGCACTGGCACAAGCGTTTCTCCTACGTCAAGCCGGTCACCGCGGTAGGCACGACCGATGTTGCGTTTGCCATATTGCTGCGCGCGGGCGTGATCGACATGGCGCGGCTGGAACAACTGCATCGCACGGGTTTGTTTACCGGGCCGGACAGCGGCGTCACCTACGTCAGTCAGGGCCGCCTGGCGCTCAACCTGTGGTCTTACCTTGCCGTGGTGGTGCGCCAGCGCACGCTGGGCGCGCCGGTGGCGATCCGTTTCATACCCGATTTCTCGGTCAACGTGCCTTTCGGTTTCGGTCTGGTCGGCGGCGCGCCGCATCCCGCCGCCGGGCGTTTGCTCAAAAGCTGGCTGTTTACGCCACGCGGGCAGGCGGCGCTGGCCAATGAAGCCTACATGTTGGGCACGATGCCCGGCGCTCCGGCGCCACCGTTCTATCCCGCCCCCGGCCCCGAGCGCGATCGTTTCCATCGCCAGCCCGCGCCGGAGCAATTGCTGAGCGATCTCGATGCGCAACGTGGCGATCTGCGCAAGATTTTTTTCCGGCCAGCATCATGAAAAACCGGCGGTCTGCGCTGCAAGAGCGAATCACGGGCGCAAGGTCATTTCCCTCGGACGCCATTCCAAAACCATGAACAGGATTCAGGCAGGAACACCATGGGCAATTCCAACCAGACACACGATAAAATCGACACGCATAGCCACTGGTTCTCGCCGCGCGTGGTGGAACTGCTGGGCGCGCGCGGCGTGGCGCCGCGTTTCGTCCATGACGGCGAGGGTCGCCTGTGCCTGCATCGCGCCGGGCCGGGCACGCCGCCAGGCAGGTCGGAAGCTTTTCCGCTGGGGGCGCAATGGTTCGACATCGACGCGCGCCTGGCCCATCTTGACGAACATGGCATAAGCCGCCAGTTGCTGTCATGGCCGACCACCTTGGGCGTAGACGCGGCATTGCCAGCAGCGGAAACCACGCCCTTGTGGGCCGCGTGCAACGACGATCTGGCGGCGCTGACGCAACGCCATCCCGCGCGCTTCGGCGCGCTGGCGGTATTATCCACCTCCGATATCGCCTGGTCGGTGCGCGAACTGGCGCGCGCGCATGACGAATTGGGCTTGATCGGCGCGGTACTGCCGGTCAATGGCTTTGCCAGCCTGGCTGGCGCCGAGCGTTTTCGCCCGGTTTTCGAGGTTGCGCAACGTTACCGCAGTCATATCTATCTGCACACCGGCTACGCCAATCCGGCCATCCCCGGCCAGCCGCCGCTGCATCTGCACAGCGACAACGCCACCATCCGCGGCGTGCTGGACACGGGCTGGAGCTTTGCCGCGGCCACGATCACACTGGCTTTTTCCGATTTCCTGCGCCCCTATCCGGACATCAGCGTGCAGGTAGCCATGCTCGGCGGTTCGGGAATGATGGCGTTGGTGGCCGAGCAAATCGCCTTGAACGCCAAGCATCATGGCGTCGATGACGTGCGCGAGCGTTTTCGCCAATTGTGGTTCGATACCGGCGCCGCCGGTCGCGGCGCGCAGGCCATCGCGCTCGCCGTCAACGTGCTGGGCGCCAGCCGGGTGGTATTCGGCACCGACTATGCGCCGGCCGCCAGCGTAAAGCCGGTGATCGACGAAATCATGCGCGCGCCACTCTCCGACGAGGATCGCAAGCTCATTTTCAGCGCCAACGCGCGCGGCTGGTGGCATTGACTACCCGGCCGCTCAGAGGCACGCACTGGAAGCACGCGCAAGATGACCAAGGTCGGTCAGCACGGTGGTGCCTCACTGGCAGACCAACGGACTGAAGCCGCATCAGGAATGGTTCAAGGTCGCGCGCGATCCGAAGTTTGGATGGAGGTTCTTGGATGTGCCCAAAAGAATTTTGGGCAGCGTGCCCCTGCTCCTGCTGGGCGGGCTCTTTTTGTTCAATTTAATGTTCTGATACAATTTTATTCAGACATGGTCAGCCAATAACCATGTCATGTGCCGCCCATGTTTGGCGCGTCGGCCATTTTCAGGCTTTTTACGTTCTTCACAAGGAGTGATGTATGCGAAAAATTCTGTTGTATGTGGTGACTTATGGCAAATGCCTGGCTTTTCTTGGCGTGGGCGGGATTCTCTACTCGTTCTACGGAATGTGGTTGGTAAGCGGGGACAATGCCTATATCCTGCGCGAACACTTGCAAACGGTTGCCGGATTTGTCGAGAAAGCCAGCGAAGTCACCAGGACCGGAAAAGGCGGACTCAAAAGGGATAAGTACTATCAGATCAATGTGAAACCGGAAGACGGTAGCGAGACGCTGGAATTGAGGATTCGACATGGTGTGCAGCCGGGCTGGGTGGAAGACCTGATCGAGGAAAATGTTACCGTTCTTTACGATTCCGGCAAGGAGGTCTATGAAGTCGCCGTTCAGGGCCAGACGCCGCAACTCAGCTATGAAGGCACCCGCGATTACTATGTTGCCCAGGCGAAATCCACAGCGGAAATCACGGGCAGCGTGTGGTGGTGGTCTATTGCCATAGTCATGGTGATGTTGGGCACCGGCAGCTTCTTGTTGCAACGCAGGCTGGAAGCAAGACAGTAGTCATCGCGAAAGCAGCGAGACACAGACAGGGTCGCGGCGTTTGCTTGGATCGAAGGCCGCCCCGAATTGGCAAATGCAACCGGGTGCGGTCGGCGCATTTGACTTGCGCTAATCCAATCTAACCCAGTACCCGCAATTTCAACCCCGCCAACAGGGTTTCGAGTTTCAAGCTCATGACGCTGGCCATTTCGCCCGCCATGCAGAAACCACAACGCTCGCACAGACCGGCGGTCTTGCCGTTGCATTCGGCAAGCTTTTGTCCGTCGACCATGACGAAATTCGCAACCCAGCAATATTTCTTGAAATGCTGGCGTTGCATGAGTTTCAGGCCGGCGACGGAATTCATGATCGGATAGCCCTGCTTTTTATAGGCGATGACTTTTTCCAGTACCGCAAAGCGCGTGGCCTCGTCCAGCGCCAGGGCTTCGGTGCCGGGAAAAGGGGTGTGCAGGTTGATGGCGATGGATTCGATGCGCGGATGATCGCGCGCGAACTGGATGGTTTCATCCACCGCCGTGTGATTCAGGGCATTGACCACCATATTCACGCTGACGCGAGGGTGGCCGCAACTTTCGATGTGGCTGACCACGCGCTGGAAAGTTCCCTCGCCGCGAATCGCGTCATGGCTCGGGCCGACGCCGTCCATGCTGACCCAGATCGAATCGGCGAGCAGACCGGGAAAGGGTTTGGTGGCGTTGGTCGTGACCGTGGCCGAAAAGAAACCGGTTTTTTTCGCCAGCTTGATCAGGCTGTTCAGGTCGTGTTCGCCATCGCGCCACAGGGTTGGTTCACCGCCTTCGAAATCGACGAAACGCGCGCCTTGCCGGTAGCAGTATTCCAGGTCCTGGCGGACTTCGTCATATGATTTGACGATGGCGTCGGCTTTGGCGTAGATCGAGCAGTGCTTGCATTTCAGGTTGCATTTGTCGGAGATGAATACCACCGATTGCAGGGGAATTTTCTTTCCCAGCAGGCGCGTTTTCAGAAACCAGAGCGGCAGGTAGAGGAATGGTTTCATGCGAGCAGACTCAGGGCCATGATGATGAGACAAAGGAGGGAAAGCAGATTCCTTGCCAACATCCAGCGAATCATGAACCAGTCGATGCCCATCGCCTCGAAACGTTGCCAGCCGGGCATCGGCCCCATCCAGGGTTTGGGGGAGAACTTGCGGTCGGGGACGCGGACATAGGTCAGCATCATGTAGAAGAGCGCGCTGGCCATGGGCAGGGTAAATAGCGATATTCCATAGAAACGCGGTAAATGACCGTAGAAAATGCCGTAGCCGATCACGAGATAAGGCAGGAATAGAACCAGGAACAGAACCGCGAGCATGGCGGTCGTCCGATCCAGGAGCACGGCCAGGGTTTGTTTGCCCAGTTTCTTGTCGGGCACGAAGTCGAGCATGGAATGCACGTACACGATATTCATGACCAGCAGGCCGATGGGAATGGAAATCAGCGTGATGGTCCGGTTCATTTCGCCACAGGTGGCGTAATACGTTCCCAACATGTTCATCGGGCCAAAAATGAGACCGATCGCAAGTTCGCCCAGGCCGCGATAACTGAGGCGCAGCGGCGGGCCGGAATAGGAAATGCACAGGATGGCGGTTGCAATCATCACCCCCAGGATCACCCCGCCGCGGAAATACAGGATGACGCTGCCCAGGATGAAGGCCAGCCCCATGAAGACGAGCGCGGCGGCGAGCAATTGGCCGAGCGTGGCCTGGCCGGAGGTGAGGTAGAGGCATTTGCCGATCCGCGCGCGAAAACCTTCGTGCTTCAAGGTGTCGCGGTAATCTGTCCGGCATTTCCGGTAGTCGAAATAATCATCGAACAGATTGGCGGAAAGATGCGCGCACAATACGCCCAGCACCGCCGCGCAAGCCAGGTATATGGAAAACCCTGGCGCGTCCTTTGCCAGGCAGACCGCGAGGAGCGCGGGCAGGAGACTTTGCGGCAGCGCCCGGGGACGCGCGTTGAAGAACCAGAATTTGATTAAGGCCATCATTCCCATTTCAATCCATCATTCCCATTTCAATTGCAAAAGTTTCCATTGTCCATTTTCCCGCCGCCAGTGCAATTTGACGCGGTAATGCGAGCTGCGTTCCGGGAGCAGTCCTTCCGCGCCGAGCAGGCTGATTTCGGCTTCGGAGGTGGCGTAATCGGGCACGCGGGCATCGAGGCGGTGTTCGCGCCAAGGGATGAGGATATGGATGTTCTTGTAGCGCATGAACATCATCGTCATCGTCCGTCCGGCCCATTCCCGGTCGTCCTCCGGCGTCTGCGCCGAGAACGAGGGGTGTAGCAGATCGAGCGCGCGGCGGGCATCGTGGGCTTCGAGCGCGGCTTGCAAGTCGTTGGCCGCGGCGTCGAGGGCGGCTTGCGGGTCGTCACGCTTGCAGCCGGACAGAAGCGCCACGGCCATGATCGCCATGGCCAGCATGCGGGGAAGGATTCGGTTCATGGCCTTGTGTTTTCCTCGACAACGCCGCGCGGCGTTTTCTCGTTCTCCCGCATGTTCTGCGACCTCAGTCTGTCCTGGTCATGAGCCGAGACCTCGCGCCAGATCGGCGCGCACGTCGGCGACGCTTTCCAGCCCGACCGCAACCCGCAGCAAGCCTTCGGTGATGCCCGCGGCGGCGCGGGCTTCGGGGGTGATGCGGCCATGGGTGGTGGTGGCGGGATGGGTGATGGTGGTCTTGGTGTCGCCAAGGTTGCCGGTGATCGAGATCATCCGGGTGGCATCGATCACCCGCCACGCGGCTTCGCGCCCGCCTTTCACTTCGAAACTGACCACCGCCGCGCCGCTTTTTTGCTGGCGCATGGCGAGTTCATGTTGTGGGTGGGAGGGCAGGCCGGGATAGAACACCCGGGAGATGGCGGGTTGGTCTTCGAGCCAGCGCGCCAGCGCCAGGGCGTTGGCCGATTGCGCTTCCATGCGGATCTTCAGCGTTTCCAGTCCCTTGACAATGACCCAGGCATTGAAGGGCGAAATCGACGGGCCGGCGTTGCGCAGGAATTTGAATACTTCTTCCGTAACTGCTTTCGGGCCGACGATCGCGCCGCCGAGCACCCTGCCCTGCCCGTCGAGATATTTGGTGGCCGAGTGCACGACCACGTCGGCGCCGAATTCGAGCGGACGTTGCAACACCGGCGTGCAAAAACAGTTGTCTACCGCGAGCAGCGCGCCCGCATCGTGGGCAATGGCCGCCACCGCGGCGAGGTCGACGATTTCGGTCAGCGGATTGGAAGGCGTTTCGATGAAGAACAGCCGGGTATTGGGCTGGACCGCCGCGCGGTAGGCGGCAAGGTCGGTGGTCGGCACGAAACGGGTGTCGATGCCGAACTTGCTCAACTGGTTGGCGAACAATTGGCGGGTGGAGCCAAAGAGGCCGTAGGAGGCGACGATGTGGTCGCCCGCCTTGAGCGTCGCCATCGCCAGCGACAGGATCGCCGCCATGCCCGAGGCGGTGGCGATGCAGGCTTGGCCGCCTTCGAGCGCGGCCAGGCGGGTTTGCAGGGTGGCGACCGTGGGGTTGGAAAAACGCGAATAGACGTTGCCGTCGTCGTCGCCGGAGAAGCGCGCCGCGGCCTGGGCGGCGTTGTCGAACACGAAGCTGGAAGTGAGGTAGAGCGCCTCGCTGTGCTCGCCGAACTGGCTGCGTTCGATGCCGGCGCGGATGGCCAGGGTTTCGGGCGCCAGTTCCTGCGTATCGTTCATCGCTCAGTCCTCCTGGTCGGCGAGGTTGAGATCGAGCTGGCCACCATGTTCGGTGTCCTCGAATGATTTGATCTCGTCATGGCGGGTTTCAATGCCAGAAAGGTATTCCATTGTAATATCACCGGTAATATAGCAACCGTCGAAACAGGAGGTCTCGAAAAACTGGAGCGCGGGATTGAGCGCGCGTACCGCCGCCTTGAGGTCGTCGAGATCCTGATAGAACAAGCCATCCGCGCCGATTTCGCGGCAGACTTCCTGTTCGTCGCGCGCGCTGGCGATGAGCTCGCCACGGCTGGGCATGTCGATGCCGTAGACATTGGCATAGCGCACGGGCGGCGCGGCGCTGGCCATATAGACGCGCCTTGCGCCCGCCTCGCGCGCCATGGAGACGATTTCGCGACTGGTGGTGCCGCGCACGATGGAGTCATCGACCAGCAGCACGTTCTTGCCGAGGAACTCCTGGTGGATGCTGTTGAGTTTCTGCCGCACCGATTTCTTGCGCGTCGCCTGCCCCGGCATGATGAAGGTGCGGCCGATGTAGCGATTCTTGACGAAACCTTCGCGGTAGGGCAAACCCAGCCGGTTCGCCAATTCCAGCGCCGATGGGCGGGAGGAATCGGGGATCGGGATCACCACGTCGATCGGGTTGTGCGGTTGGGTGCGCTTCATCTTTTCGGCGAGGAATTCGCCCATCCTGAGCCGCGCTTCGTACACCGATACGCCGTCGATGATGGAGTCGGGCCGGGCGAGATAGACGTATTCGAACATGCACGGCGCAACCATCGTGCGTTCGGCGCATTGGCGGCTGCGGAAACTGCCATCGGTGTCGATCAACACCGCTTCGCCGGGCGCGACATCGCGCAGGAGACGAAAACCCAGCACGTCGAGCGCCACGGATTCGGAGGCCACCAGCCATTCGGTCTGGCCCCGGTTGTCGTTCTTGCCGATCACCAGCGGGCGAATGCCGTAGGGATCGCGGAAGGCGAGCAGCCCGAACCCCGCGATCATCACCACAGCCGCATACGCGCCGCGGCAGCGCCGATGCACGCCCGCCACCGCGCGGAACACTGCGGCATCGTCGAGCTTCAGGCCGCTGGCGGCGGCTTCCAGTTCGTGGGCGAGTACGTTGATGAGGACTTCGGAATCGGAATTGGTGTTGATGTGGCGGCGGTCGGTGAGAAACATCTCGCGCTTGAGCGCTTCCGAGTTGGTCAGGTTGCCGTTGTGCGCCAGCAGCAGGCCGAAAGGCGAGTTGACGTAGAACGGCTGGGCCTCGGCGGCGTTGTTCGCCGATCCGGCGGTGGGGTAGCGCACATGGCCGATACCCCAGTTTCCGGCGAGGTTGCGCATGTTGCGGGTGCGGAACACGTCGCGCACCAGCCCCGAACCCTTGTGCATGAAAAAACAGTCACCTTCGGCGGTGGCAATACCCGCGGCATCCTGGCCCCGGTGTTGCAGAACCAGGAGACCGTCATAGAGCACCTGATTGACCGAAGAGGCCGCCACGACCCCGAGAATACCGCACATGAAATCCCGCCTATCTGAAATGAATCCTGCTGGCCACCACTTCCGGCAACCATGGCTTGGCCGCGATCACCGCGGTCTCCAGCGGCGGCGCAAACAGCGCGTTCGCCCACCACGGTTCGCGCGCCATGCCCGCCAGCCCGCCCAGCAACACCGCCACGAATGCAATCGCCAAACCCCGCGCGATACCGAAGATCGCGCCAAAAAAACGGTCTGTCGCCCGCAACCCCACCGCTTTCAACATCTCGCGCAGCAAAAACCGCAACAGCGATACAAACAACAACACCGCGACCACCACCAGCGCGAACGCCGCCACCATGCGCCAGCCCCGATCCGCGATCAC
>JAITCV010000214.1 GCA_031282905.1 Azoarcus sp.
AACGAGGCGGTCGTCCACCTCTACGATCCGCTCCATCCCGCCGTGCTGCGGCTGATCGCCATCACCCTCCAGGCCGGCGCGAAGGCCGAACTGCCGGTGTCGGTATGCGGCGAAATGGCTGGCAACCCCGCTTATACCCTGCTGTTGCTGGGCATGGGGCTGCGTCATTTTTCGATGCACCCCGCGCGCATTCTCGAAATCAAACAGCAAATCCTGCGCGCCGATCTCAACGAACTCGTCCCCAAGGTGCAGCGCATCCTCAAACTGGAAGACCCCACCCGCATCCGGGAGGCGGTCGAAAAGCTGGCATGATGTTCAGACCGAGGACAGCGCAAAACCGCCGGTAAAAGTCGCTCAACGATTGCGACCGCGCTCATGCGAGCGCCGGATCGTCGGCCCGCAACGGGCTGAGGCGATCATCTCCAGCTGGAGCGCATTTTTGAGAAACTGCAACGTGCGCGGATCATCCATCTCAAAATCGAGGCGGTGTCGATGGACAGCGCCTCGATCAAGGTTCATCCCGATGGGATGACGGGTGCGCTATCACCTTTACGGCGGGACTTTCACCCGCAGGAAGCGCCCATGCTGGGCGCACGAAACGAACGAGGCGCGGCTGATTCGCCACGCCTCGTTTTAGGGTCCCCCCGCTTGTGCCGTGTCGCCGGGTCATCCTGAACCTGGGGTTCAGGGGGTCGCATCCCTTCCGTTTCAGGCTCGCCCGTGAAGGGCTGGCACACCAACGGTTTCCATGGTCAGCAACCGGGTCTTCCAACTATTGGTTCAAGGAAATTACGGCTGCCACGAACACCGCAGGGGGATTGATCTCACACTTCTCGACGCTCGGACCAGGCACGATAACCTGATGTTTCAAAAGAGCTTTTCCTGCTTGGCCAGCACACTGTCGAGACGTGCCTGCATGAGTTCGATTCTACGCTTCAGCGCGGGCAAGTCAAATCCGTGGCCGCGTTGAAACTGAAGAAATTCATGGGCGATGTTGAGCGCGGTCATCACCGCCAAGGTTTCGCTGCCCGCGTGTGTCTTGCTCTCCAGTTCCTTGAAACGTTCGTTGAGCCAGGCCACCGTGTCGAGCAGGTTGTTCTTGTCTTCCGCGGGCCACGATACGCGGTATTCCTTGCCTAGAAGACGGATGTCGAGCGTTTCCATCAGGTTTCCTTCAAGTTTGTGGGCAGGCCGGCGAGCAGGGTTTCGAGTTTTTCCGTCGCCAGCTTGAGCTTGTCCGACATTTGTTGGTTTTCGGCTTCGAGCCGGGTTTTTCCCGTGCGCAACTCGTGGTTTTCGTTGCGCAATCCCGTGTAAAGGGCGATCAATTGTTCAAGTTGTGCTTCCAGGCGATCGAGTTTCGCGTCCATGTGTATTCCTTTACCATATTCCTTGGCGCTGCACCTGGCCGATGTCGCGTACCGCGCCGGTATCCGCCGAAGTGGTGAGCGCGGCGTAGGCCTGGAGCGCGCTTGAAACCACCCGTTCGCGTTGAAGCGGTTTCCATGCCGATGCGCCCCGCGCTTCCATCGCCGCGCGCCGGGCGGCCAGCTCGGTATCGGTGATGTCCAGGCGAATGCCGCGTCCGGGGATATCGATGATGATGGTGTCGCCTTCTTCGATCAAGCCGATCGCGCCGCCACAGGCCGCTTCCGGCGATGCGTGGCCAATGACCAGCCCGGAGGAGCCTCCCGAAAAACGTCCATCGGTAAACAACGCGCATTGTTTGCCGAGCCCCATGCTCTTGATGTAGGAGGTGGGATAGAGCATTTCCTGCATGCCGGGCCCGCCCCTGGGGCCTTCGTAGCGAATGACAACAACATCACCCGCCACGACCTTGCCGCCCAGTATGCCTTCCACGGCGGCTTCCTGGCTCTCGAACACCCGCGCCTTGCCGGTGAACCCGAGGAGGGATTCATCCACGCCGGCGGTTTTGACGATACAGCCTTTTTCGGCGATGTTGCCGTAGAGCACCGCGAGTCCGCCATCGGCGCTGAACGCATGGATGCGATCGCGGATCACGCCCTTGGAACGATCGAGGTCGAGCTCTTCCCAGCGCCGATTCTGGCTGAACGCGGTTTGGCTCGGCACGCCGCCGGGCGCGGCGCGGTAGAAATCGAACACCGCATTGTCATGGGCCTGCATCACGTCCCAGCGCGATAGCGCGTCGCCCAGGGTGCGGTTGTGCACGGTGGACGTATCGCGATGCAATAGTCCGGCGCGGTCGAGTTCGCCGAGAATGCCCATGATGCCGCCCGCGCGGTGCACATCCTCGATATGCACATCATGCACCGCCGGCGCGACCTTGCAGATGCAGGGCACTCGCCGCGAGAGACGATCGATGTCCTTCATGGTGAAATCCACTCCAGCTTCACGGGCCGCGGCGAGCAGGTGGAGCACGGTGTTGGTCGAGCCGCCCATCGCGACATCGAGGCTCATCGCGTTTTCGAACGCGGCGAAGGAGGCGATCGAACGTGGCAGTACGCTGGCATCGTCTTTTTCATAATAACGCTTGGCGAGTTCGACGATCTTTCGTCCGGCCTCCCGGAACAGATGCTTGCGATCGACATGGGTCGCAAGCAGGGTGCCGTTGCCCGGCAACGACAGGCCCAGCGCCTCGGTGAGGCAATTCATCGAATTGGCGGTAAACATGCCCGAACAGGAACCGCAGGTCGGGCAGGCGGAACGCTCATATTCGGCCACCTCGTCGTCCGGGCGATGGCTGTCCGCGGCCACGATCATTGCGTCGATGAGATCCGCCGCGACGACGCGGTTTTCCCATTTCACCTTGCCCGCTTCCATCGGTCCGCCCGAGACGAAAATCGCCGGGATGTTGAGGCGCAGTGCCGCCATCAGCATGCCGGGGGTGATTTTGTCGCAGTTCGAGATGCACACCAGCGCATCGGCGGTATGGGCGTTTGCCATGTATTCGACGCTGTCGGCAATCAGGTCGCGCGAAGGCAGCGAATAGAGCATGCCGCCATGCCCCATGGCGATGCCGTCATCAATGGCGATGGTGTTGAATTCCTTCGCCACGCCGCCGGTGGCCTCGATCTCGCGCGCGACCAGTTGCCCCATGTCCTTGAGATGCACGTGGCCCGGGACGAATTGGGTGAAGCTGTTGGCGATGGCGATGATGGGTTTGCCGAAGTCATCCTCTTTCATGCCGGTGGCTCGCCACAGGGCGCGCGCGCCCGCCATGTGGCGACCAGCGGTGGAAAGATGGGAACGGTATTGCGGCATGGGGGGGCTCCAGGAAGCTCGGGAATCGGCCATTTTATCCTGCCACATGCCGGGCAGGCACGCTGGTTGTCAGACCTCGGTCAGACTCGAACGCGGGGGAATTTGAAAGTGGAGCAACTTCATGTGCACATCGTCATTGCGAGAGCCAAAGGCCCGCGGCTTTTCCGCAAGGGCGCGAAACGCGCTCATGAACGCGACGATATCCTGGTGCTGTTCATGTTCTTGCGTGACTTCCGCTTTTTTCTCATCCGTCGCGCAGCGCGGTAACTGCGCCACCAATCCGAGCGCACCGCGTGCCACCAGTCCCGGTCGAATGCGCGCTCCATATCCCGCAGCAAGGGCGACAGGTAATAGGCCGCCGCGGTGGTCGCGCTCTCGGTGCCGCGCGGCGGGGGCGCGTGGAGCGCGCTCAACCGCTCCCGCAGACTCGGGTGCAGCGAGTGGGGATGCGTATCGTCGATGAGCGCCGACTCCATCGCCGAGCGAATGAAACCCACCGCGACCCCCAGACTCATGTCGCGGTAGGGGCGCATCCGCGGCATGGCTCGCCGTTCGACCTGCGCCAGGATGCGTTTCCAGAAATCCTTGATCAGGAAGTTCGCCTTGAGGGAAACCTCGATCAGCGCTTCGCCAAGCAGACGGGTATCGACCAGGCGCGTGGCCAGGGCATCCGCCTCGAACTCTTCGATGCGCGCCAGCCGGATCATGTCGTCGTACAAGCAGCGCAAACCACGATCCATCAGCGCCGCACACAGCGGCGACACGACTTCCACACTGTCCAGCACCCGCAGGCACCATGCTCGAAGCATGCTGGCGTATTTATCCATGCCTTTGCGCTGGACGGCGAGATGGGCGAATTCATGCGCCAGCACCGCAGTCAGTTGCTGCGGCGACACGCTGTGCAGCAGGGGCAAGCCGATCAACAGGTGGGTTTCGACACGACCGATGCAACCCGCCAGGCGCGGGCGCTGGAGGATAGCCGCGTTCATGTCGGACACGATCCATACATGGTCGATGTTTTCGGCTGCGGCCACATGGGCCATGCCCTTGATCAAACGAAAAAGCCAGGGCGCTTCTTCCGGCGGCAGTCTTATTCCGACAGGCATGGGTACCGGCATGTACAGCATGTGCAGCAACGCGCCACTGAACACGCATTCCGCCATGCTGGAGAC
>JAITCV010000256.1 GCA_031282905.1 Azoarcus sp.
GTAGTGCAGGTAGCCGTTGGGTTCGGGCGGGAAGCGGGTTTCTACCCGGCCATCCCATTTGCCTGCGTGGATATCATCATCGACGATGTTGCGGATGAAGTTGCTGGCAGGAGCGGTGTTGTCGGCGGAGGTCATGGAGATCAGGAATGGCCTGAAAAATACATGGAATTATGGGCGTCGCCGCGCAGGTGGCCGGCTTCCTTTCGTTTGGCAAGCATGAGGCATGCAACGGTCGAAATCGCGCATGCCTTCATTCCCACGGCAAGGCCGTGGCGGCATTTCATGGCATTATCATTGCCTGCGGCGACCATGTCAGACCACGGCTTCTTGTTTTTCCACCTTGGGCTTGACGAACTGCTCGCGCGACGCGCCCAGCCACATCACCAGCGGGCTGGCGACCAGTACAGAGGAATAAATACCGAAGCAGATGCCGATGGTGAGGGCCAGCGAAAAGTAGTACAGGGTTTCGCCGCCGAAGAGCAGCATCGACAGCACCATCACCTGGGTGCTGCCGTGGGTGATGACGGTACGCGAAATGGTGCTGGTGATTGCGTGGTTGATGACTTCGGGCGTGCTCATCTGGCGTTTCTTGCGGAAGGTTTCGCGCACGCGGTCGAATACCACCACGGATTCGTTGACCGAGTAACCAAGCACCGCCAGCACCGCAGCCAGCACCGACAGGGAGAATTCCCACTGGAAGAAAGCGAAGAAACCAAGGATGATGACGACATCGTGGAGGTTGGCGATGATCGCCGATACCGCGAAACGCCATTCGAAGCGCAACGCAAGGTAGATCATGATGCCGATGACCACCAGCAGCAGCGCCATGGCGCCATCGCTGGCCAGTTCCTTGCCGACTTGCGGGCCGACGAACTCGACCCGGCGTTGTTCGGGCCGAGCGCCGCCGATTGTAGACAAGGTCTCCATCGTCTGGCTGGCGATCTTGTCGGTGTCGAGCCCCTCGCGGTTGGGCAGGCGAATCAACACGTCGCGGGCGCTGCCGAAATTCTGTACCTGGGCGTCGGGGTAGCCGTCGCGGGCAAGCGCCTGGCGTATGGGCTCGAGTTCCGGCGGTTCCGGGTAGGTGACTTCGACCAAAGTGCCGCCGGTGAATTCCACCGACAGATGCAGACCGTGGTAGACCAGGAAAAACGTCGCCAGGATGAAGGTGACGAGCGAGATCACGTTGAACGTCAACGCGTGACGCATGAACGGGATGTCTTGTTTGATGCGGAAAAATTCCATGATGGGTGTTGTCCTTGTTCCGTCCGCTCAATGTTTGTCCGGGCTTTCAAGCGCCACGATGGAGCCGGTCGTGTTCCCCGGTTTCCAGACCTGGCCGATGGCAAGCGATTTCACCCGGCGATTGCCGTAGATGAAATTCACCAGCATTCTTGAAACCAGGATCGCGCTGAACATCGAGGTCAGAATGCCCAGGCAATGCACCACGGCAAAACCGCGTACCGGTCCGGAACCGAAGATCAGCAGGGCGATGCCCGCGATCAGGGTGGTGATGTTGGAATCGAGAATGGTGTCCCAAGCGCGTTCGTAGCCCGCGGTGATCGCTGCCTGCGGGGTGGAACCGTTACGCAGTTCCTCGCGTATCCGTTCGTTGATGAGCACGTTGGAATCGATGGCCATGCCCAGGGTCAGCGCCATCGCGGCAATGCCGGGCAAGGTCAGGGTGGCTTGCAACAGTGACAACAGCGCCACGAGCAGCAACAGGTTGGCCGCAAGCGCAAACGACGACACCACGCCGAAGATTTGATAGTAAAGGCACATGAAAACCACGATGGCCACGAACCCCCACAGCGTGGAGTTGAAGCCCTTTTCGATGTTTTCCTTGCCGAGGCTGGGGCCGACGGTGCGCTCCTCGATGATTTCCATGGGAGCGGCGAGGCTGCCCGCGCGCAGCAGCAGCGCCACGTCGTTGGCTTCCACCGTGGTCATGTGGCCGGAAATTTGCACCCGTCCCCCGCCGATTTCGGTGCGGATGACCGGCGCGGTGACGACTTCGCCCTTGCCCTTTTCGATCAGCAGGATCGCCATGCGCTTGCCAACGTTCTCGCGGGTGAGGTCGCGGAAAATGCGCGTGCCTTGGGGATCGAAAGAGAGGAAAACCGCCGGTTCATGGTTTTCGTCGAAACCGGGCTGGGCGTCGGTCAGGCGTTCGCCGGTCAGTTCAACCTGTTTCTTGATCAGGATCGGAACGTTGCCGCGCTCGGTGTACAGCTCGGTGCCGAATGGCACGTTGCCCGCGAGCGCGCTATTCTGCGCCCCCGGAGTGTCATCGACCATCCTGAGTTCGAGCGTCGCGGTGCGGCCGAGGATTTCCTTGGCCTTGGCGACATCCTGGACACCGGGCAATTGCACCACGATGCGGTCGGCGCCCTGCTGCTGGATGACCGGCTCGGCGACACCCAGCGCATTGACTCGGTTGTTCAGGGTGGAGATGTTCTGCTTGATGGCAAACTCGCGGATGGTCTGCTGCGCTTGCAAGGAAAGGCTCACGATCAATTTGTAATCGTTGGCGCCGTCATCGCGCTCGGTCAGTTGCAACTCCGGGTTGTTTGCCTGGATGACGCCTTTCGCGGTTTCGCGCTGGGCGCTCTCGCGGAAACGCAGGTGCACGGTCTGGCCTTCACGGCCGACGCTGGCGTAGCGCGCCTTCTTGTCGCGCAGGAGGACGCGCAGGCTGGCCGCGGTGGACTCGAGCTGGCGGGTGACCGCGCCCGCCATGTCGATCTGGAACAGAAAATGCACACCACCACGCAGGTCGAGCCCCCGGTACATGGGCTGGGCACGGATCGAGCTCAGCCATGCCGGTGACGCGGACAACATATTCAGGGCGACGACATAGGAGGGGTCCTGCGGATCGGGGTTGAATGCCTGTTCGATCACATCCTTGGCGCGGCGTTGGATGTCGTCATCGGAGAAGCGGACGCGCACGCCGCCGGCATCGACGGAAATATCGCCATGCTCGATGCCGGCATCCTTGAGGGCGGTCTCTATCTGCCCGGACACGGCGGTCGGATCGAGTTTGAATACGTGCTTGGCGCTGGATACCTGTACCGCGGGCACTTCGTCATAGAAATTGGGCAGGGTATAGACCAGCCCCCACAGCAGCACGAAACCGATGAACAGGTTTTTCCAGAGAGGGTAGCGATTCATGATCAAGAAGAGACAATAAAACCGAGGGCAATGAAGCCGAGGAAGTGTCTGGTTTGCGGGGAGGGCGAAGCCCGAACTTTTCCACCCAACCCGCCTTTACCCGACCCGCAAAACCATGTCAACTCTACGGCATGGGACATTGGCATTTCAAAGAGCTTTCAGCGTGCCCTTGGGCAAAACGGCGGCGATAGCCTGTTTCTGCACCGCCACCACGGTATTGGCGGCGACTTCGATCTGGGCGAAGTTGTCGCCCACTTCGGTCACCCGCCCGGCAATGCCGCCGCTGGTGATGATCTCATCCCCTTTGGCGAGCGTGTCAACCATGGCCTTATGCTCCTTGGCGCGCTTCGTCTGCGGCCGGATTATCACGAACCACAGCACGACGAACATCAGGATGAAGGGCAGGAAACCCATGATGCTTCCCTCCGGGGCTTTGGGGGTGGCCTCGGCGGCTTCGGCGTAAGCATTGGAAATCAGCACGACGTACTCCGGGAAATGCGCGGAAAATGCGCGAAAACGGCGGATTATAGCAGCAGCCGTCAAATATTTCCGATTACGTTTGGCTGCATCATTGGGCTCCAGTGGTTGTTATGGCTGGAACATAACATTTTCATGGATAGTGTGAACACGCCTGGGTCGTCAGTCATGCTGAAACGTGAAAAATTTCCACTCACGGCTGGACGATATCCGCCGATATAACAAGCCTGGATACTTCCACATGCTGCTTCCGATGAAAGCCTTCTATCCCCAAACCGGCGACACTCCGCCCAATGAACCTTTCGTCCCCGACCTCTCGGAAGGCGCGGAAATCGGTGTTTACCTGGCCCTGCTCGAACTCATCGCCGAAGGACTGATCATCACCAGCGACGAGCGCATCATCGACGCCAACAGCGCCGCCTGCCGCCTGCTCGGGCGTAGTTATCGCCAGCTTGCCGGCCAACCGCTTGCCGACCTGTTCGCCGACGAGCGTGCCTTCCTCGACGCCCGTTCCCGCCTGCTGATCCAGGGCGAAACCCGCGGTTGCCTCACCCTCGCCCTGCCCGACGGCCAGACGCGCACACTGCCCTATATCGCCGCGCCCCGGTTGCGCCCCGGCATTCACGCCATCATTCTTGGTTACGATCCATGGCCGATGCTGGATGCGATCGAAGCCCCGATACTCGATTGGCAGCCGCTGCGGAATTGCCCGATTGCCTTGCGCTTCCAGCCTCGCGGTTCCGTGCGCGAGCAAGCCGTCCAGGCGGGCGAAGCACTGTTTTGCTGGTCGCCCGCCGACGCCCCCCCGCAAATTTTCGACCAACTGTCTGCCGCCTGGTGCGCGGTCAACGCCAGTGGCGAAGAAGTGGAAATGGAGGATTTTTCCGCCTGGGCGCTCACCGCCGCCTGCCACGCCGCCGCAGCCTGGCGGCGCGCGGCGGATGCTGCCCCACTGCTGTCGATCAACATCGATGCCGAACAGCTACGCAGCGGCAAATTCGCGCCTCAGGTCGGCGCGGCGCTGGCCGTCAGCCGTCTCGATCCCCGGGCTCTGGAATTGGCCATCGATGCCCGCGCCCTCGCCCTGCCCGAAGATGAACTCTCCCCATGCTTGCAAGCCCTGGCAAGACTCGGCATCCGCCTTGCGGTCGACAATTTCGGCCTGGACTTGCTGCCGCTGGCGCTTTTCGCCCATCACCGGCTGGAAACACTCAAGCTGGCCCCGGCGCTGGTTCAGCAGATCGGCATCGACGATGTCGGCACCGCGCAGCTCGAAGCCATCGCGCGCATGGCCGAACCGATGGGGGTGCGCGTGTTGGCCAAGGGCGTGGCCGATACGGCCCAACGTGATTTCCTGCTTGCTCTCGGCATCGAATGCCAGCAAGGCCCATTCCGTGGCGTCCCGATGGACGAGGCGGCATTCTCCAGGTTCGCCATGAAATCCTGAAGCAAGTCAACGAAGCTCTGAGGAAAATGCTCAATGGTCTTTCTGCTCAGAGCTTCCTTGAACTCCTTGAATTCCTGTTCGCGCCATGATTTGTGGGCGTCCTGGATCCTTCTGCCCTGAAATCCGCCTCCAGTCGAACAGCGGCCCCGGATCGGTCTTGCGGCCTGGCGCGATGTCCGCGTGACCGGCCAGTTCGCAGCCAGGAAACCGCCGCCGCAAGCGGCGCAACAGGTCGATCAGCACCGGATACTGACGCTCATCGAACGGCAGCGTGTCGCAACCTTCGAGTTCGATGCCGATGGAAAAATCGTTGCATCGCTCGCGTCCGCGCCACGACGATACGCCGGCATGCCACGCCCGAGCTTCGAGCGGCACGAACTGGATCAGCTCGCCATCACGGCGAATGAAGAAATGCGCCGACACCCGCAGACGCACGATGCTTACGTAATAAGGATGCGTCGCGGGGTCGAGGCGGTTGGTGAAAAGTTCGATCACCCCTGCCCCGCCGAATTCATTGGGCGGCAGGCTGATGGCGTGAATCACGATCAAGCCGATCCGTTCGCCCTCGGGACGCGCATCGCAATTGGGTGACTCGATCCGCCGTACATCACGCAACCAGCCTTTCATTTCATGTTTCCTTCTCCATGTTTGAACGAGCGGGGCACAGCCTTTACAAGCAGTTTCATATTCAATGCCGAAATAAGAGAAATAAACGACCGTAAGGTAGGATTGCCATTTTCACTAAACGAACGATATAACTGCTCACGAGAAACACCCATATCACGAGCAAGCTTCGACATACCTTTGGAACGAGCAACAACCCCCAAACAATGCGCTATATAAGCCGCATCGCCCGTACTGAAAGCATCATCCAAAAAATACTTAATGTCATTCTTGCCATTGAGGCATTCAGTAACACCGAAGCGAGAAGACTTGGCCACCTTCTGGTACCTCCAAAACCCCATTGGTACAATGTGGTTGTTATTTTACAACAATGGTGCCCCGAAGAGGATTTGAACCCCCACGCCTTGCGGCACTTGATCCTAAGTCAAGCGTGTCTACCAATTTCACCATCGGGGCGAGGGACGGATTCTAGACGATTCGCGCTGTGTTCTCCATCGGCTTGGTCCAGCGTCCGGAAGACTGTGAACAACCCGCCTCCCGGAAGCAATTACGTCGTCTGGCGTTGCCGTACCTGCTCCGTGAGGATGTTTTCCAGGTTCCTGACGAAACGCGGCATGTCGAACAGCACACTGTTGGCCCGCAGTTCGCCGCTGCGGGCGCGCAGGCGCTGGTAGCGTTCGGGGTTCTGTGCCAGTTCGACCGCGAGGTCTTCGTAATCGGCCAGGCTGTGGGTGATCAGCTCGTCGAGCCCGGCGGCGGTGAGCAAGGCGCCGCCCATGCGAGCGGCAAAGCTGCGGCCGCAGAGGGTAAGCAGGGGCAGGCCCATCCACAGGGCATCATTGGCGGTGGTGCCGGCATTGAACGGGAACGTGTCGAGGAACAGGTCGCACACGGCAAAGCGGGAAAGATATTGATCGATCCTGGGCATGCGCCGCGAAAAGACCAGCCGATCCTCGATGTCGCGCGCGGCGCCTTCGCGCTTGAGATTCTCTTCGGCCAAGGGCGTGCCGACGGATAGAACCAATACGCTGCCGGGCGTCCGCTTGAGGATCCTGGCCCAGGCGTCCAGCATTGCGGGGGTGTATTTGTGGTCGTTGTTGAGACAGCAGAACACAAAGCCTTCTTCGGGCAGGCCACATTCGGCGCGGCTGGGAATGGGGTCGTTGGTGCGCTGGCGGTCGCTGGCCTGGAATACGTCCGGCATGTAGAGCGGTTTTTCGGAATAGTGGGGGGCGTATTCTTCTGGAATCAGGAAGCGATCGCACAGCACATAATCGATTCCCGGTTGCCCCGAGGTCGCGGGCAGGCCAAGATAGGCGATCTGGATGGGCGCGGGACGATGGCCGAAGATGGCGGGACGGCAATTGCCGGTTGCGCCGTGCAGGTCAAAGAGTACGTCGATTTCGTTTTCGTTGATGAGTTGCGCGGCTTCGAAATCGTCGAGATCGTCGATGCGGATGAAGTGATCGCCGCAGGCGTCGATGACGCGCTGGCGGAGCGCCGATTTGGAGTCCTTCGTCCAGTCGAAGGCGTAGATTTCGAAACGATCCTTGTCGTGCAGTTCGAAAAGCTCGACGACCAGTCGACATACCGGATGGTCGTTGAGGTCGGATGAAGCATAGCCAATGCGGATTTTTTCATGATTATAACATTGCGGCGGGAGCGCAGCTTCCGGCCATGTCGAATACATTGCGCGCGCGAAATTCAGTTGAATTTCGGGGTCATCGGAGAGATTGAGCACCTGGAAAACCGAAAGCGGCGCGGTTTTCCAGTCGAATTCGATATCGTTCAGCGGGGCGTCGATCGGCCATTGGCAGCTTTGCTGGCGCACGTCCAGCATGGCCTGGATGGCCTTGGGCTGTTTGGGGTCCAGAAGCAGGCTCGCGCTCAGGCTCTTGATTGCGGATTGGGGCTGTTTGATGTCCTTGAGCACCTTGCCCATGATGTTGAGCGTGCGGATCATGGCGTCGCGTTCGTCCGCGTAGGCGGCGTTGCCGTATTTGATCACCCAGCGCCATTCTTCGAGGGCTTCGAGTTTCTTGTCGAGCGCTTCGAGTTCTTGCCCGATGCCGTAGTGCAGTTTCAGCAGATCCAGGCGTTGCTCGGGACTGGGATTGGCGACGCGCAGATGAATGTCGCGCGCGGCGATGAAGGCGTCACGCGCGCCGGCGTGGTCTTTTTCCTTGGAGAGGAGCGTACCCAGCCAGAACCAGGCGTTCGCGGCCATGGCGTGTCCGGGATTGCGTTGGAGCCAGCCCCGATAGAGCGCGGCGGCAAGTCCGTTCTGTTTGTCGGCCTTGAGTTGGCGGGCGCGCTCGTCGAGCGCGGCGAAATCGATCTTGCCTTTCCTGGAGAGCTGGCTGAGGATGCGTCTGGCTTCCTTGTCATGCTTCGTCTGTGATTTTGTCATATTTTCGGATCTTTGCGAGTCAAGCGTATTTCCCCTTCCGCCTTCGGGATGAGGGGCGGATTCTAGCCGAGATTGCGCAACGGACGGAAATCAGTTCCGGTGCTTCGCCAGCCAGGGCATGGCGCGATAGAGGTAGTAGCCCATCGACCACAGGGTGAGCGCGGTGGCCACATAGATCAGGATGCTGCCGAGCAGGTGCATGTCGATGCCCAGGAGGGACGCGTCGAAGAGCAGCATGGGAATCGCGGTCATCTGCGTGCCGGTCTTGAACTTGCCGACGGTGGCCACGGCCACGCTTGCCGATTCGCCTACCCGCGCCATCCATTCGCGCAACGCCGAGATGGTGATTTCGCGGCCGATGATGATGACGGCGACCAGGGCGTCGCCGCGCCCGAGCTGCACCAGCATGATGAGCGCGGAGGCCACCATCAGCTTGTCCGCCACGGGGTCGAGGAAAGCGCCGAAGGCCGAGGTCTGCTTCAGGGCGCGGGCAAGGTAGCCGTCGAACCAGTCGGTGATCGCCGCCGTGACGAAAAACACGGTGGCGAGCAGGTTTTTCTGCGCCAGCCCGATCCAGTTTTCCGGCAGATAGAAAATACCCACGAAAATCGGGATCAACCCGATGCGCGTCCAGGTCAGGATATTGGGAATGTTGATGCCGCTGGATTGGGACGCCATACGTTGCGAATTCACCTTCGTTCGATTCCACCCTTCGCTCAATGCAGGGCGGAGTATATCTGTTCGGCCAGCTTGCGGCTGATGCCATCGACCCGGCACAAATCCTCGGCGGTTGCATTTTTCACGCCGTCCAGTCCGCCGAAGGCGGCAAGCAGCTTGCGCCGCCGCAGAGGCCCCACGCCGGCAATGTCTTCCAGTTTCGAGCCGATCCGCGCCTTGCCCCGGCGGGCACGGTGGCCGGTGATGGCGAAACGGTGGGCTTCGTCGCGGATTTCGATGACGAGATGCAGCGCGGGAGAGTTTCCGCCCAGCGCCAGACTTTCGCGCCCGTCGGGGAAAACCAGCGTTTCCAGTCCGGCCTTGCGCCCTTCGCCCTTGGCGACGCCGACCATGTTGATCGCATCCAGTCCGGTTTCGGCCAGGATCGCGGCGGCGGCGCTGACCTGGCCGCGTCCGCCATCGATGAGGATGAGGTCGGGGCAGACGCCCTCGCCCGCCGCGATCTTGCCGTAACGGCGTTCCAGCACCTGTCGCATCGCCGCGAAATCGTCCCCCGGCGTGATTCCGGCGATGTTGTAGCGCCGATATTCGCCGTGCTTCATCGCGCCGTCGACGCAGACCACGCAGGAGGCGACGGTGGCTTCGCCCAGGGTGTGGCTGATGTCGAAACACTCGATGCGCGCCGGCGCGCTATCCAGATCGAGCGCTACCCGCAATGCTTCCAGGCGTTCGCCTATGCGTCCGCTGTCGCGGAGGCGGGCGTCGATTGCCAGCCGCGCGTTCTTGGCCGCCATGTCCAGCCACGCTTTTTCAGCGGCAAAATGGGGTCGCGCCACGGCGGGAGGGGCCGCGGTGAGTTCGCCCAGTACCTCGCGCACCGCTTCTTCGTCCTGTTCGACCAATATTTTCGCGGGCATGGGGTGTTCGGCGTAATGCTGTTCGATGAAGGCGAGCAGTCCGTCCCCAGCGTCGATCGCGCTGCCGCCGCTGGGAAATTGCGGACGATCGCCGAGATGGCGCCCGCCACGCACCATGGCGATGTTGACGCAGACCTGCCCGCCCGCTTCCACCGCCGCGAGGATGTCGACATCTTCGTCCTTGCGGTTGTCGATGAACTGGCGGTGCAGCACCGCCTGGAGCACCCGTACCCGGTCGCGGTGAAGGGCAGCTTCCTCGAAGGCCAGGCGCGCGGCGGCTTCCTGCATGCGCGCGCTGAGATCGTCGATGACTTCATTGGCCTGGCCGTCGAGAAAACGGCTCGCCAAGCGCACGTCGCGCGCATAATCTTCCGCCGTGGCCAGCCCCACGCAGGGGGCGCTGCACCGCTCGATCTGATGGAGCAGGCAGGGGCGCGAACGATTCTGGAACACGCTGTTTTCACAGGTGCGCAGGCGGAAAATCTTCTGCAACAGCAAAATGCTCTCGCGCACGGCATGGACACTGGGAAAAGGGCCGAAATAACGCGCGCCGCGCGCAAATGCGCCGCGATGATAAGCCAGACGCGGAAACCCATCCGCGGACAGCGCGATATAGGGATAAGTCTTGTCGTCGCGGAACAGAATGTTGTAGCGCGGCGCGAGGCTTTTTATCAGGTTGTTTTCGAGCAGCAGCGCTTCGGCCTCGGAGCGCGTCGGGGTGATATCCACCCGCACGATCTGCGCCACCATCATCGCGATGCGCGGGCTGGGCAGCGTTTTCTGGAAATAGCTCGACACTCGCCGCCGGAGGTTCTTGGCCTTGCCGACGTAGAGCACCAATTCGTCCTCGCCGATCATGCGGTAGACGCCCGGCGCTTCGGGCACATTGCGCAGGAAGGCGCGGGCGTCGAACCGCGCCCTGCCCTCACCCATGCGCGCTTCCCCATGACGGCGCTTGCACCCGCGCCGACATCGAATCTGTTTCCGCGTTCTTGCTCACGATCCCGGTATCTCATGATTCTGGTATGGCGCGGGCGGCCTTTTTTCCCACAGCCGACGCATCAAGCGCTCGAATACCTTGCCGCCGTCGATATCGGCCGGGGTCGCGGGCAGGTAACCGCCATACCCCGCCGTGGCAAAGAATTGCTTTCCTTCCGGCGTGTCCGGAAAAGCCAGCAGCGCTTCCCGTATCTTTGCGACTGTCTCTTCACCCAGGTCATGATGGGCAAGCGTCATCATGGCGGGCAACGGCGCCACGCCGGTGTCGACCAGCCGCAGGCGCGCGCGGATATCCGCGTCGAGCTGCAGCCAGAGCGGACCGGCCGTCACTGCGGCATCGATCCAGCCGGCATCGACGGAGAGGAGCGCGGTCAGATGCGAAGTTTGCTCGACCATGTGGTAAGCGACGTCGACCTCCATTCCCATATCATTCATCCATTGCATGCCGGCAATATAGAACAGCGAGAAACGATCCGGCAGGCCAACGCGGCGTCCGCGCAAGTCCTTGGGTTGGTGGATATCGCTGTCATTGCGCACGACGAGCACGAATTCCAGCGGATTTCTGTAGCGCACGAGCGCGACGAAATTGCCGTCGATCAGCATGGGCAGGAAATGCGCGGTGGTGACGACGATATCGAACCGTCCTTCCAGCGCATCGTTGAGGAACTGTTCGTGGTTGGTCGAGGTATAGATATGGACAGTACGCCCCAGGACTCGCGACAGATGGTCGCGCAGCGGACGGTGGATCTTGAGCAGCATGGTTGTAGACGTGAAGGGCACGATCCCCAGATGCAGGACATTGTTGGAGACGACGGTCTCGTCCGGACGTTCGGTGCCAGGCCCGGCGATGGCCGGGCAAACGCAGCATGACAACAGCCAGAGAGCAAGACATGCCGCGAGTTTCATGCTTGCCCGCGTCATTGCCCGTGTTCCAGGACGCGATCGATATCGTCGCCATGATCCGTGCGTCCGCTCCAGAATCTGCGGATGATCGCTTCATAGGGGCGGGCATTTTCGATATCGCCCATGGTGGCGGGAACATAACCGCCGTAGCCGGTCGTCTCGAAAAACCGCGCGCCCTCCCCGCTTTGCGGGAAAGACAACAGGGCAGCCTGGATTTCCGCCACCTTCGCCTTGCCCAGGCTGCCATGCGCCAGGGTGGTCATCGAGGGCAAGGCCAAAGTGCCTGCCTGGATGGGCCTGAGCTGGCTGCGCGTGTCTTCATCGAGTTGCAGCAGGGCCTGGAATCCGGTGATTGCGACATCGATCCGTCCAAGCGCCACCGCCATCAGTTCCGCCCGGTGCGAGGGCTGTTCGCTCAGGGTGTAATCCCTGCCCGCCTCCATGCCGATCGTATGCAGCCACTGCAAGCCGACAATATGGTAGAACGAGAGCCGGTCCGGCAAACCGATGCGGCGACCGCGCAGATCCCCGATTCCATGGATGGCGCTGTTCTTGTGCACGACCAGGACCAGATCGAAGGTATTCCTGTAGCGCACCAGCGGCACGAAACCGTCATCGACCAGCATGGGCAGGAAATGCGCGGTGGTGACGACGACATCGAAATGCCCGCTGAGTGCGTCGTCGAGAAATCGCTCATGACTGGTCGAGGTATAGACCATCACCTGCCGCCGCAGGGTCTGGGCCAGATGGTCGCGCAGCGGACGATGAATCTTGAGCAGGTTGGACGTGGAGGCAAACGGCACGATTCCCAGCCGCAGTCCCCCATCGCTGGTCAGCGGCGAAGGAAGCGTTCCGGACTCGGCCGCCGCGAGGCCCGCAACGAGCAGCATGATCGTTCCAAGCAAAAGACGTTTCCAGTCCATGCGTCCCTCCATGTCACAATTCCGATTTTATCCTGTCGGATTATGCGGCAAACGCGGCGCGCTCTCCAGCTTGTTTTCACCCACGGTGGCTGCGGTCATCGAGAGCGCGTCTTCCCTTTCCCACTCTGCCAGCGTTTCGACCCGTGTCCGCGCCTGTACATAGGGCGCATGCGATTCGAGCGCGGACGGATCGGCGAGCCAGGACGGGCAAGATGCGGATGCGACGAGCGCCGCCAGCCTCGCCGCGCGGGCGGCATCGGGTTCGGGAGCGCCGCACGCGATCAGTTCATCGACGAGATCCGGGCGATTGCAGATCAGCAACATGTCGCATCCCGCCGTGGCCGCCGCCCGCGCCCGCGCCATGATGTCTCCCGCGCTCCGGGCGCCCTCCATGTCGAGGTCGTCGCTGAAAACCACGCCATCGAAGCCCAGCCGCCGCCGCAGGACACTGCCGAGCCAGAATGACGAAAATCCGGCGGGACGAGGCGATTTCACCGCGTCGGCGACGGGATACACGACATGCGCGGCCATGACGCCAGCAAGCATGCGCAACAAGGGATGACGATAGGGCAGCAGGTCGTCATCCCAGATCGTGGCGAAATCCCGGGTATCGGCTGGCGTTTCGTGGTGGGAATCCGCTTCGACATGACCATGACCGGGAAAATGCTTGCCCACGCCCCACATCCCCGCGACCCGCATGCCGTCCAGCAAGGCTTGCGCCAACGCCGCGACCACCTGGGGATCGCGGTGCAGGGCGCGGTTGCCGATCGCGCGGCTGCGGCCATGATCGAGATCGAGCACCGGGGCAAAGCTCAGGTCGACGCCATGGGCGCGCAGTTCGGCGGCAAGCACGAAACCCGTGGCCTGTGCCATTTCCAATGCGCTGTCATGATCGTCCACCCACAATTCGCCCAGGGTGCGCATCGAAGGCAGCCGGGTGAATGCGTCATCGCGAAAACGTTGCACCCGTCCGCCTTCCTGATCGGCGGCAATGAGCAAGGCGGGCGCGCGCAAGGCATGGATTTCGGCGCAGAGCGCGCGCAATTGCGCTGAATCCCGCCAGTTGCGCGCGAACAGAACCACCCCGCCCACCGCCGGATCGCACAATTGCGCGCGATCCCTGGCGCTCAGTCCGATGCCGCCGATGCCGATCATCAGGGGGCCACGCGGCAGGTGAAGAGGTTCGAGAGGCACGGCGGACACCTTATTTCCCATGCTCGATGACCGCGAAGGCGACCACGTAATCCTGTTCATCGGAAAGACTGATATGCGCGACCAAGCCCTGTTCCGTCATGTGTCTGGCAAGGGTGTCGTCATAACAGAGCAGCGGTTTGCCCCGCGCGTCATGGCCCACCGCCACCGCGTGCAAGGTGACCGGCGGGGTGATGCCGATGCCGAGCGCCTTGCCAAAGGCTTCCTTGGCGGCAAAACGCTTGGCCAGGAAACGCGCCTGGTCATGACTGATGCGCCATTCGTCGAGTTCGCCGGATGACAGCAGGCGCAGGGCGAAACGCTCGCCATGGCGGGCAAGCGTGGTACGCATGCGCTCGATGCTGACGATGTCGGCGCCGATGCCGTGGATCATGATCCTGCCCCGCTTGTGGCTTCGCGCATCAGCCGCTTCATTTCAGCGACCGCCGCGCGCAAGCCGGTAAAAATCGCGCGGCTGACGATGGCGTGACCGATATGCAATTCACGCACGCCGGGCAGGCGGGCGATCGGCCCCACGTTGTAATAATTGAGCGCGTGACCGGCGTTGAAACGCATCCCGGCGGCGCGCGCGGCCTCGCCCGCCGCGCGCACCTTGGCGAGTTCGGTCAGCGCCGCGGCCGCTTCGGGGTCGCGTCCGGCCAAGTGAAAGGCATGGGCATAAGGGCCGGTATGGATTTCGCACACCCGCGCGCCAATGCGCGCGGCGGCGTCGACCTGCGCCAGATCGGCATCGATGAATACACTGGTAATGATTCCAGCATCGGCCAGGCGGGCGACCGCGTCTTTCAGTTCCGCCTCCCGAGCGAGGATGTCGAGCCCGCCCTCGGTGGTGATTTCCTGCCGCCCCTCGGGCACCAGCATCGCCATTTCGGGTTTGAGGCGACAGGCGATGGCGAGCATTTCAGCGCTGGCGCCCATCTCCAGGTTGAGTTTGACCTGGGTCAGCTCACGCAAGCGGCGCGCGTCATCGTCGTTGATATGACGGCGATCCTCGCGCAAATGCACGGTGATGCCATCCGCACCGCCCAGATGTGCTTCGACCGCGGCCCATGACGGATCGGGCTCCCAGGTGCGGCGCGCCTGCCGCAAGGTCGCCACATGGTCGATGTTGACGCCGAGTTCGATCACAGTTCCTGCAACTCCTCGAAAACCCTGCGCGCATGCAAAGGCTGGCCACCCAGGGTGTGATTGATGAGCGCCCGCAACAGGCGTTTGGCTTCGGTCAGGGTTTCGAAACGGCTGAAATCGTCGTTGGCGAGGTCGACCAAGGTCTGGCCTCCCACATCGATGCCGCCTTCCTCGCCGCCTCGTGCTTCACGTTCATCACCGCTCTGCCGCTTCGGGCCGCGCTCGATTATATAGACATAGCGTTGGGTGGATTGCAAAGGCTTGCCGTCGAGGTCGACATCGAGCGTCGCGCCGTAGCCCAGTTCCCGCAGCAGCACCAGTTCGAAACGGCGCAGCAGCATCGCCAGCGCCAGGCCATCCCGCGCCCGGCTCAAGGCGCGCATCGCCGCCTCATAGGCATTGAACAGCAGCGGATGCGGATCTTCGCGCGCGGTCAGGCGCAACATCAATTCATTGATGTAATAGGCGCACAGCAGCCCCTGCCCGCCCAGCATGGATTGTCCGCCACGCCATTCGCCCCGCACCAAGGTCTTGACCTCACCGCCGCCCGACCAGTCGAGCACCAGCGGCTGGAATGCCATCAGCACCCCGCGCAGCGCCGACATGGGCCGGCGCGCGCCCTTGGCCACCATGGCGACCCGGCCATGGTCGCGGGACAACACTTCGACGATCAGGCTGGTTTCCCGCCAGGGGTGAGCATGAAGTATCCATGCGGGCTGATTGGCAATGCGCTGTCTTGTGCTCACGACAGATCCGGCTCACGCATACCCCAGGCTTCTGAGCGCGCGCTCATCATCGGCCCAGCCGCTTTTGACCTTGACCCAGACTTCGAGGAAAACCTTGCCATCGAAGAGTTTTTCCAGATCGACCCGGGCTTCGCTCGATATGCGTTTCAGTTTTTCTCCACCTCGCCCGATGACAATACCTTTGTGGGCGGGTTTGTCGACGATGATGGCGGCGTGGATGCGACGCAGGCGGCCCTCGGTTTCGAACTGCTCGATTTCGACCGCGATGCCATAGGGCAGCTCGTCGCCGAGCAAGCGGAAGAGTTTTTCGCGCAGGAATTCGGCGGCAAGGAAACGTTCGTTGCGGTCGGTGATTTCGTCCTCGGCATAGAGCGGCGTGCCGAACGGCAGCAACGGCCTGGTTGCGGTCACCAGCGCCGCGCAGTTCTTCCCGCGGCTGGCGGACAGCGGCACGATCGCGGCGAAGTCGCGCAGCGCCTGGAGACTGTCGATGAAGGGCAACAACCGGCTCTTGTCGGGCAGGCAATCGATCTTGTTGATGACCAGCGCCACCCGCGTCGCCGCGGGAATCAGGTTCAACACCTGACGGTCATCATCGCCGAAACGCCCGGCCTCGATGACGAAGAACACCACATCGACTTCCGCCAGCGCCTGGGAAACGCTGCGGTTCATCATGCGATTGAGCGCATTGCCGTGGCGGGTCTGGAAACCAGGGGTATCGACAAAGACGAATTGCGCCGCTGCCGTGGTCAAAATGCCGTTGACGCGATGCCGGGTGGTTTGCGCCTTGCTCGACACGATGCTGATCTTTTGTCCGATCAGGCGGTTGAGCAGGGTCGACTTGCCCACATTCGGGCGACCGACGATGGCGATGAAACCCGTGCGAAAGCCTTCCGCATTCTTGCTGTCGACGGCACCCGGCAAGGCATCGCTCATTTCATCCTCAACTGCGCGAGCGCGAGTCCGGCCGCCTGTTGTTCCGCCGCGCGCCGGTTGGCGCCGCGTCCGGTCGCATGAACGGCAAATTTCGGCACCTCGCAACGCACTTCGAACTCCTGGGCATGGGCTTCGCCCAATACCTGGGTCAGGACATAGGTGGGCAAGGCGATTTTCCGTCCTTGCAACCATTCCTGAAGCGCGGTCTTGGGGTCCTTGTCCGGCACATCCGGATCGATGCCGGCGAGCAGCGTCCCATGCAGGCGTTCGAGCACCAGCCGTGCGCTCTCGAACCCGGCATCGAGAAAAATCGCGGCGATGACCGCTTCCAGCGCGTCGGCAAGAATCGATGGCCGCCCCCGCCCGCCCGAGCGCAATTCGCCCTCCCCCAGGCGCAGGCAAGGGCCAAGGTCGAGATCAAGCGCCACCCGCGCGAGTGCGTCCTGACACACCATCGACGAACGCAGCCGCGAAAGATCGCCCTCGCGCAAAGCGGGAAAACGCTCGAACAGCATGATCGACATCACGCAATCAAGCACGCTGTCGCCGAGGAATTCCAGGCGCTCGTTATGGGGCTGGCCAAAACTGCGATGGGTGAGCGCCTGCTCCAGCAACGCTGGGTTGGCGAAAACATGCCCCAGCCGACGCTGGAGACGATCAAGCAGCGCCCTCACTTCTGGCTACTGTTGACCTTGAACTCGAAAAGCAGGCTGGCGTTGCCCACCAACGACACCTTGCGCTCCCATTCCACCGTGATCTCCGTGCGGCCGCTCCGTTTGCTGATGACAAGGTCGGTGGGTGCCACCGTCTTGACGGACTGCTCGACCTCCGCGCGACGCTCGAAACCACGGCGAATATCTGTGTCCGCCGTATTGCTGTCGCTTTCATCGGCCAGCTTGCCGACGATGCGCTTCACGGCGAAATACTCGGTATATGCCGGCACCGCCTGCAAGGCGATCAGGAGGGCACATCCCAGGAAAACGGCCACGATCAGCATGCTGATCAGGGTCAGGCCGCGTTGTTGCTGGCGAGATACAAGACTCATCATTGCATCCTTCTTGTCAATGAAAGCGCCCGATGCGCTTCAGGTCGTTGAAATTGAACCAGATGAAAAAGGCCTTGCCCACGATATTCGCTTCCGGCACGAAGCCCCACACCCGGCTGTCGCTACTGGCATCGCGGTTGTCCCCCATCATGAAGTAATGCCCCTCGGGCACGGTGCAACTGATGCCGTTACCAGTATAGATACAGTTCTCACGATAGCGATAATCCAGCACCTGGGCAACGAAGGGCGGCGCTTCGCGCTCCAGCAGGATGTTGTGCGTAGACTCGCCCAGCTTTTCGGAGTACTGCGGCGAATAATAGAGGCGATCCGGATGCAGGTAGGTGCCCAGCTCGGTGGTCTGCACGACTTCGCCGTTGATGCTCAGGCGCTTGTCGAAATAGTCCACACGATCGCCCGGCAGGCCCACGACCCGCTTGATGTAATCCTCGCCCGGATTTTGCGGATAGCGGAAAACCATGACATCGCCGCGCTGCGGCGTGCCGATGTCGATGATCTTCCTGTCGATCACCGGCAGGCGAATGCCATAAGTGTATTTGTTCACCAGGATGAAATCCCCCACCAGCAGGGTCGGGATCATCGAGCCGGATGGAATCTTGAACGGTTCCACCACGAAGGAACGCAGTCCGAACACCACCACCACCACGGGAAAGAAGCTCGCCCCGTACTCCACCCACCACGGCTGGGGCGCATCGGGGCTGCGGCGTCTCCGGGCATAAAACCGGTTCGCCGCCCACAGCGTGCCGGTAATGACGAAGAGTACAAAAAGAATCAAGGAAAAGTTCACGCCCACTCCATTGGCCAATGCCTACTTGCCGCCTTCATCCGTTCTCAGCACGGCAAGAAACGCTTCCTGCGGAATCTCGACGTTGCCGACCTGTTTCATGCGTTTCTTGCCCTCTTTCTGCTTTTCGAGCAGTTTTTTCTTGCGGGTGATGTCGCCGCCATAACATTTGGCGAGCACGTTCTTGCGCAGGGCCTTGATCGTTTCGCGCGCGATGATGTGCGAGCCGATGGCCGCCTGCACCGCGACGTCGAACATCTGGCGCGGAATCAGGCCGCGCAGCTTGGCGGCCAGCTCACGGCCACGGTACTGGGCGCTGGCGCGATGCACGATCACCGAGAGCGCGTCGACCTTCTCGCCGCCCACCATCATGTCGAGCTTGACCAGATCCGCCGAACGATATTCCTTGAATTCATAATCGAGCGAAGCATAACCGCGCGAGACCGATTTCAGCTTGTCGAAAAAGTCCATCACCACTTCGTTCATCGGCAATTCATAGACGAGCTGCACCTGCCGCCCGTGGTAGCGCATGTCGACCTGCGCGCCGCGTTTCTGGTTGCAGAGCGTGAGCACCGGGCCGACGTAATCCTGCGGCATGAAGATGGTCGCGGTGATGACCGGCTCGCGGATGTCCTGGTACTTGCCCGCCTCGGGCAACTTGGCTGGATTTTCGATGTGGATGACTTCGCCATTGTTGAGCACGATTTCATAGATCACCGTCGGCGCGGTGGTGATGAGATCCATGTCGAACTCGCGCTCCAGCCGCTCCTGCACGATATCCATGTGCAACAGCCCCAGGAAGCCGCAACGGAAACCGAACCCGAGCGCCTGCGAGACTTCCGGCTCGAAATGCAGCGAAGCGTCGTTCAGGCGCAGCTTTTCGAGCGAATCGCGCAACTGGTCGTATTCGGAAGACTCCACCGGATACAGCCCGGCGAAAACCTGAGGCTTGATTTCCTTGAACCCCGGCAAGGGCGCATGGGCCGGACGCGCCGCCAGCGTCAGCGTATCGCCCACCCGCGCCGCTCCCAGTTCCTTGATGCCCGCGATGACAAAACCGACTTCCCCCGCGGAAAGCTGCTCACGCCCAAGCGCGCGCGGCGTAAACACACCAAGCTGGTCACACGGATACTGCGCGCCGGTCGACATCAGCAAGATGCGGTCCTTTACCCGCAGCACACCATCGACCACCCTGACCAGCATGACGACACCGACATAGTTGTCGAACCACGAATCGATGATGAGCGCCTTCAGCGCCCCGTCCGCATCGCCCTCCGGCGGCGGCACGCGGGCAATGATGGCTTCCAGCACTTCCTCGACCCCGAGGCCGGTCTTGGCGGAACAGACCAGCGCTTCCGAGGCGTCGACACCGATGACATCCTCGATTTCGGCTCGCGCGTTGTCGGGATCGGCGGCGGGGAGGTCGATCTTGTTGAGCACCGGCACCACTTCCACGCCGAGATCGAGCGCCGTATAGCAATTGGCCACCGTCTGCGCCTCGACGCCCTGCGAGGCATCCACCACCAGCAAAGCCCCCTCGCAGGCCGACAGCGAGCGGCTGACTTCATAGGAAAAATCGACGTGCCCCGGCGTATCGATCAGATTGAGTTTGTAGACCTGCCCATCGCGGGCACGATACTGCAAGGCCGCCGTCTGGGCCTTGATGGTGATGCCGCGCTCGCGCTCGATGTCCATCGAATCGAGCACCTGTTCTTCCATCTCGCGCTCCGAGAGCCCGCCGCAAAAATGGATGAGGCGGTCGGCAAGCGTGGACTTGCCGTGGTCGATGTGGGCAATGATGGAAAAATTGCGGATATGTCGCATGCGCACGGCGTCATGCCCTCGGGGGCGTGCTGGCAAAGCGTTGGATTTTAGCGCAAAGGACACCGGCGCTTCAATGCGCTTTTCCCGCCAAACACGCGAAAACGGCTGCATGATTCATCGAATCCCGGAATTCGTCACGATTACAGATGGGACTTCGCCCAGGCCGGGCGTCATCATACACGTGACATTGATGAAATCTGTGCGGCGTTGGCATCGATGGAGTTTCCTCCCAGTGTTTTCTTGACAAACGAATGTGCGGTGGCAATCCACACGGAAAAGCCACGGGCCTGCGGCCCTGGCAATAACAAAGGAATATATTGATGGCATTGAACCGAATCAGCGGACGCTGCGACCGAGCGGGCAACGATTGCTCCAGCCTGTCCCCTCGGCTACGCTCGCATCTGATTCGCCCACGCATGATGGAACCGACGATGACAATGGCAAATACGCTCGCCACGCTCCCCAACCTCGTCCTGCCCGCCACCGGCGGCCAGGAGGTGAAATTCGCCGAACTGCGCGGCGCCCGGCTCGTGCTCTATTTCTACCCCCGGGACAACACCCCCGGCTGCACCAGCGAAGCCCGCGATTTCGCCGCGCTGCATGCCGACTTCGCCGCGGCGGGCGCGGCGCTGTATGGCATCTCGCGTGACAGCCTCGCATCGCACGAAAAGTTCAAGGCCAAACTCGACTTGCCTTTTGAGTTGCTTGCCGACCCCGACGAAGCCGCATGCGCCACTTTCGAGGTCGTCAAACCCAGGAACATGTATGGAAAACAGGTACGCGGCATCGAGCGCAGTACCTTCGTGTTTACCGCCGACGGCAAGCTCGCCCGCGCATGGCGAAAAGTGAAAGTCCCCGGCCACGCGGAAGAAGTGCTCGCCTTCGTGCGCGGATTGTCATCGTGATTATGCAAGGAACCGGCGCGCCGGCCTCCATGACATGGAAAACCAGGAATGACCCATAAAGCAAAAAAAACCGCCGTGCCGCGCGTCAAGCTGTTCGTGCTCGACACCAATGTACTGATGCACGATCCCACGAGCCTTTTCCGCTTCGAAGAGCACGACGTGTTCGTACCAATGATGACCTTGGAAGAACTCGACAACAACAAGAAAGGCACCTCCGAAGTCGCGCGCAATGCCCGTCAGGTCAGCCGCAGCCTGGATGAAATCGTCTCCAACGCCGCCCATATCGACACCGGGATCGGCCTGGATGTCCCCTCGCACGGGCTTGCATGCGGGCGGCTTTTCCTGCAAACCGAAGCAATCGTGGTCGAACTGCCCGCGGCGCTGCCCAATGGCAAGGGGGACAACCAGATTCTGTCGGTGGTGATGTACCTTGCCCGCCGCGAACCGGGACGCGCGGTCATCCTGGTGTCGAAAGACATCAACATGCGCATCAAGGCACGCGCGCTGGGGCTGGCGGCACAGGACTATTTCAATGACAAAGTGCTGGAAGACAGCGATCTGCTCTACTCCGGCGTCCAGGAACTGCCCGCCGATTTTTGGGAAACCCATGGCTCTGGCATGGAGTCGTGGAAAACCGAAACCCACACCGCCTATCGCCTTTGCGGGCCGCTCGCGCCCGAACTGTTGCAGAACGAATTCGTCTACCAAGAGGGCGAACGCCCATTTGAAGCCTGGGTGCGGGAACAGCACGGGCGTGAAATCCTGCTCGAGACCCTGATCGACTATCGTCACAGCAAGAACAATGTCTGGGGCATTACCGCGCGCAACCGCGAGCAGAATTTCGCCCTCAACCTGCTGATGAATCCGGAGATCGATTTCGTCACCCTGCTCGGCCAGGCCGGCACCGGCAAAACCCTGTTGACCCTGGCCGCCGGACTCACCCAGGTACTGGAAACCCGGCGTTACAGCGAGATCATCATCACCCGCGTCACCGTGCCCGTGGGCGAGGACATCGGCTTTCTCCCCGGCAGCGAAGAAGAAAAAATGGCGCCATGGATGGGCGCGCTCGAAGACAACCTCGACGTGCTGCACGGCACCAGCGAAGGCGGCCAATGGGGACGCGCCGCCGCGGGCGATCTGGTACGCAGCCGGATCAAGGTCAAGAGTCTGAACTTCATGCGCGGCCGCACCTTCATCCAGAAATTCCTCATCCTTGATGAAGCGCAGAACCTCACCCCCAAACAAATGAAAACCCTCATCACCCGCGCCGGTCCCGGTACCAAGGTGGTATGCCTCGGCAATCTCGCCCAGATCGACACCCCCTATCTCACCGAAGGTTCCTCCGGCCTCACTTTCGTCGTCGACCGTTTCAAGGGCTGGCCGCATTCCGGCCACGTTACCCTGCAACGCGGCGAACGCTCAAGGCTGGCGGATCATGCCGCAGAAGTGTTGTGAGCCTGTTTGGGAAAACACATGAACGGCTTCGTCACGCTCGCACCCAACACTTCGCGGCCCCGCCCGCTCGAGCTGGAATATGCCTGGGTAGAACCGGAACAGCCGGCGGACAACTCGCCGACGCTGGTTTTCCTGCACGAGGGCCTGGGCTGCGCCGCCCTGTGGCGGAGCTTTCCCGCCGCCTTGTGCAAACGCCTGCACTGGCGCGGCCTCGTCTATTCCCGCTTCGCCTACGGCGCATCCACCCCGCGCCCGCATGACGAACCCTTCCCCAGCGATTACCTCGAACGCGAAGCCCTGGATATTCTCCCGGCGCTCCTGCGCGAGCTGGACATCGCGCGCCCATGGCTGCTCGGGCACAGCGACGGCGGCAGCATCGCCCTGATCGCGGCGGGAAACGATGCCGCGCGTTATCGCGGCATCATCACCCTCGCGCCGCACCATTGCGTCGAAGACATCTGCCTGGCAGGCATCGCCCGCGCGCGCATCGCCTATGAACAAGGCGATCTCCGCCAGCGTCTGGCGAAATACCACCGCGACGCGGATTCCGCCTTTTACGGCTGGTGCGACGCCTGGCTCGACCCGCGGCGGCGCGACTGGCGCATCGACCGCGCCGTACTGGAACGCATCACCTGCCCCGCGCTTGCCATCCAGGGCACGCGGGACGAATACGCCACGCTCGACCAGATCGAAGCCCTCGAACGCCACGCGCCGCAAACCGAATTGCGGGTCATCGGCGATTGCGGCCATTTCCCCTTCCGGGACGCCGCCGCCATCGTGACCGACGCGATTGCGGATTTCGTCGCCCGTCATTCTATTAGAATATTGGAATAATCGGCCATGAAGCGTAACAGCATATATTTCGGATGGAGCCAGTTTCACGATCATGAATAATGAATATTGCCCGGTTTGCGGCTATCCCTGCCTCAAGATGGCGAAAGCCTGTTCGATTTGTGGATGGGATTTTTTCCTGTTTTTTGCCGGTAGCAAGGAAGAAGCGCTGCATGACTATGAAAATCGTCTGGCGACGGCGCGCGTGGCATGGCAGGAGAAAATCATCCGTGGGGACGCACGACCTTTTCGCAGCAGTGAAACAGCGCCGACCACGCCCCTGGAAGCATTCAGTTCGAATGGCCGCCTCCGCGCCCTGGCAAAAAGAAGCGGCAGCATCATCGTCTTTCGGGAAGAAACGAACAGCGGGCTGTTGGGCAAGACCCTGCGCGGGCTTTTCCAGAAAGGAGCAAACGGCTTTTGGGGAACACTGCGCGGGCATGAAGGCGCGGTCAAATATCTATCCTTCAGCCTGGACGGCCGCACCCTGATTTCAGCGGACGCCAACCAGACCCTCTACCTGTGGAATGTGGCGGGCGGACAGTCGCGGGGCGACGCGCTGTGCGGGCACACCGGCAAGATCATTCATGTGACATTCAGTCCGGATGGCCGTCTCCTTGCCTCGGCAAGCAAGGACGGCACCATTCGCCTCTGGGACGTGGCCAGCGGGCAAGCGCGGGGCGGCGCGCTGCGCGGGCATACAGACGGAATCTGGCATGTATCGTTCAGCCCGGACGGTCGCCTCCTCGCCTCGGCCAGCGGGGACAAGACCATTCGTCTCTGGGACGTGGCAAGCGGGTGGCCACTGGACGAAGCCCTGCTCGGGCATACGGACGAGGTCAACCATGTGTCGTTCAGTCCGGACGGCAGCCTCCTCGCCTCGGCCAGCGATGACAAAACGATCCGCCTCTGGAACGTGGCCAACGGACAGCCGCGCGGCGACGCGCTACGCGGGCACAAGAGCCTGATCAGGCATATATCGTTCAGCCCGGACGGCAATCTCCTCGCCTCGGCAAGCAATGACAAAACAGTGCGTCTCTGGAACGTGGCCAACGGGCAGCAGCGCGGCGGCGCGCTGCGCGGGCACAAGAACCGGGTCAGGCACGTGTCATTCAGCCCGGATGGCCGCCTGCTCGCCTCGGCAGGCGAGGACAACACCATCCGCCTCTGGGACGCGGTGAGCGGGCAGCCGCGCGGCGACGTGCTGTACGGTCATGAAGACTGGATCAACCATGTATCGTTCAGCCCGGACGGCCACCTTCTCGCTTCGGCAAGTTTCGATCGGACGATCCGCTTCTGGGACGTGGCAAGCGGGCAGCCGCGAGGCGAGGCGCTGCGCGGGCACGAAAACCACGTCAGGCACGTGACGTTCAGTCCGGATGGCCGCCTCCTCGCCTCGGCAAGCGATGACAAAACAATCCGCCTCTGGGACGTGGCAAGCGGACAGCCACGGGGCGAGGCGCTGTGCGGCCATGAGGACTGGATCATCGACGCAACGTTCAGCCCGGATGGTCGCCTCCTCGCCTCGGCAAGCCTGGACAAGACCGTTCGCCTCTGGGACGTGGCGGGCGACATCAGGATCGACAAGCGCAACCTGACGCGCGAAGAATGGCACAAGCTCATGGGCGCGCAACCTTACCGGAAGATTTTCGAGGATTTGCCCGGGCCGTGAGCGTGATCGAGCGCAAGCCGGGCATATGAGCAATACAGGATCGACACGCGGCCCCTTCGTTGATCTGAACCATCACCAGGAGAATGCTCATCATGCTGCGCTTCTTTCTCTTCTTCATGATCGGTGCGATGGCAGTGGGTGCCTGCGCTGCCGAGGATTCACCGTGCCCCGTTTACGTGGTGCCGTTCGAGAACCGAATCGAGATACTACGCGACGAATTGTTAGAGGCTGGTGTCCCTGCGTCAGAAGTCGCCGAAATCATCGGACCACAAGAGGACGTTTCCCAACAATCTGCGGTGACTTTGCCTGCGCCGATCCAGATCATGATGAGGGACGAGATCAAACGCTCCATCGCTGAAATATCCGATAGCCCCCCGCATTTTCGCGCCTTCGTGGAAGCCATCACGGAACACATCGCGGCCCGGCTGACCGAGGACAAGCTCTGCGTGAACGGCGCCGAAGGCAAGAATCGCTCCCTGCTTCAATTCGTATACTGGGACCTCGCAATGTTTGGCGATCATATCGTCCCGGTGCTCCCCTCCACTGGCGGTACTCAACATATTTGTCA
>JAITCV010000170.1 GCA_031282905.1 Azoarcus sp.
TGTCGAAGGAGATATAGCTCCCCATGCTGATAAGCGTTTTGATTTCTCCAAGGTTTGCCACGGGATGTTTGGATGCGGCCTCGTCCTCTGCCCACTTCTTCATTTCGTGGAACAGGTACGAGCACCAGTGTAATGCTTCGGCGGCTTGCCTGACAACGCCGTAGATGTCTTCCGGGTGCTTCCCAAGGAAAATGGGAGAACAAAAGGCAAACCGCAGCATCCGTGAGCCTTTGCCGATGGATTGGCTATCGCCGGATGGTCATGCGCATCTGCTGTTGCCAGAGTTCTGCCTGTAGCTTCTGAATGCGTTCGGCAATCTCACGTTTCGCCGCCAGACGGGAAGCGTCGGCATAGACGGATGATTTCTTCCACTTCCGGGCTTTCGGGTAGGCCGCCCGGTAGGCATCGGCTTTCGTCCGGCCCAGGGCGATTTGCTGCGCGAAGATTTCTTGTGCCGGTGTCATGGTTCTTTCTCCTCGGTTGCTGGTTTCGGTAGTTCCACCGCCGCGCGGCCAAGGAGGTACTTTCGCACGCCCTCATCCCGCTGGCAGTCCTCGATGGTGCAGGCGATGCTGGCCGGGTCGTCTTCCCCTATCAGCACCAGCCATGCCCGGATTGCCGCTTCCTCTTCAGCGGTCAGGGGTGCGTCTGGTTTCCTCACTGGCCGGGTAAATGGATCCACCGCTACCGCGTCTGGGTACAGTTTCAGAATTTCAGCGCGGGTTGCCTCTGGGGAAACCGTCACCGTCAATTCGCCATCGGCAAAGACCACTCGCCAGCATCGGGCAGTTTCCTGTTGTCGTGCAGCCATCGCCTCGGCATCCTCCCGGCTCAGTCCGGCGTCGAATTCGAGAATCCCGGCCCGCTCCTCGAAGGCTTCCTTTTCCTCTTCGGCGGTCAGTTCGGTCGCCCCGGTTTTTTTCACAAAATCGCCAGATTGTGCACTGACAAAACTGACAAAACCTCCAGAAGGGGGGGTTTTGTCAGTGTACGGGGGTTTTGTCAGTGTACTGACAAAACCTATGGAGGGGGTTTTGTCAGTTTTGTCAGTGTACTTTTCTGCGCTTTTTGATTTTTCTGCGCCGCCTTCGTCCTGACCATAAAGGCTGTAGATTTCGTCCAGTATGCCCATCATGCCCCCTTCTTCGGCAGGTAGTCGGGATGAACCAAGTAATTCACCGTCGGGCGACCTCCTGCCGCACCGGGGGGAATTTCCATTGCTTTCAGGTAGCCAAGGTCGCACAGGATTTCCGCCGCAAGTGCAGCATCCTTTTCCGTCAAAAGGTTTGCCCATCCCTTGCGATACACGGCACGTGCGGAAAATCCATCGGAAAGATCGCCCTTTCCAATCTTGTTGAGCAACGCCCTTGCCGCATCCACGCGCGGGCCTGTTCCTGTCGCGTAGGCGCGTTCGGCGTGACTTTGCAGATACTTCGCCCAGCCCAAGGCCATCAACAGGGCGGCACGGCTTACCGCGTTTTCGCCGTCGGCAAGGGCGATGACCAGCGCCAGCGCCGGAACGAGTTTGCGATACTTGGCGAGGTGCGATTCCATCGCTGGATGACGCTCAGGGTCCCGCAGATCGTTTTCAAACGCATACCGCCACCTGTCGAATATGTCTTGTGCATCTGGCGTGAATCGGTATTCACGTGGCGTGGACTCCCCTGTTTCGGATAGCGCCGGTTTCATTTCGTCCAGACGTTTGAACATCTCGAATGCCTGTTGCTTGGCTTGCGCATCGGGATAGCGGTCAACATTCTTCCAGCCTGAATCATCGGGCCAGACCAACAGTCCGAATCGTTGCAACAGACCATCGTCACCGCGCCCGCCTGATACCGCGTCACGAATGTAGCCCGCCAGCTTGCCGGGTTGAATTCCACCCAGAAGCGCGATGCACACCGCCGGAATGGTCAGATTCTTGCCGCGCCCGATGCGGTCGAAGGTATAGCCCTGATTTCCATCGTAGCCTTGCAAATAAAAGGCGCGCGCGCCCTCTTGCCCTTCCTTCTCCATACTGCACAGAAGACCGTGCAATTCATCCCGGTATGCCAAGAGTCCCCAAGGGTTTTCGATCAGGATTTCCCCCAGGGCTTCCACGCTGGAATCATTGACCACATAGCGCCGCCGCGCCGGGGGCTTGTCGGCTTCGACAGTCCTTGACGCCTCCAGGAGTTTCCGGGCTTCCTGTTTGTCACCATTCTGCATGGCCTCTCTGGCTTTGCTCTTGGTTTGCCTGCCGCTCATGTCTTGCAATTCGGCTTCAAGTTCGTAGCTGCGCAAGGCGGCATGAAAGGCTTTGTCGGTCTCTTCTTGCAGACGGTACAGGGGTTTCATGGCTTCCGTCAGTGCGGGCGACTTCATGACGCCGGGACGGCCCACCGCCACGGCCCAGAGATTCGGAATGACACGCCAATCATCATGGCGCTTGGGTGCGATGCAAGCCTTGCGTCCAATGACAGAAGACAGCGCCGCCATTGCCGCAACAGCAACAAAATCAGGCGGGCATTGCATCCGGTCGGCAATATCAGTAATCCAGGGACGCAAACTTTCGGGCAAAAGTTCAAAATCGAACGGGATTACCGGCAAAAGCGCGTCAGGTATCGGGCGCGGCGCGGGCCAGCTGCCAGAAGATTCCGCATTCTCAGCACTCAGCGCCGCCTCGATTGTTTCCCGCACGGCTTCCAGCCCGCATATCACGGCCATATCATTGAAGTCTGTCTGGCCGTCCGCCCGCTCTTTCCCGAAAACCGGCACAGCCACACAGCCACCTACCGCCCGCGCCGCTTCCGTTGCCTTGGTCATGCCGGGATTTCCGTCCGTCTTCCAGTCATCGTCAGCGCAAAGGACTATCCGCACATCCGGCAGCTTTGCCCGCAATGCCTTTGCCACAGGCTTGAGATTCCCGGCATCGAAGGCCACTGCAACGGCGTGTCCTGTTGCCTCGTGGATGGATGCTCCAGTGGCGAAACCTTCGGCGATGCAGAGCACGCCATTGGGTTTACCGATGGAGTAATAGCACCCTGCCTTCCGTCCGTCCGTCAGGAATCGCTTTGTCCCGTCCGCGCCAATGAATTGCAGGGAATGCGGCTTGTACTCCGCGTCGCGTACAGGGATAACCAAGCGCCCGTCCGCGCCAATCCGTACTGAGTGCGGCTTGATGCCTTTCCGGGTCAAATAGGGATGCTCCATTGCCGGAGAGGATTCCTTGAAAATCCGGTCGGCTTCCTTGGCGGCTTCCGCATGGCGCTGAGCTTCTTCCTCTGCTCGCGCTGCCTGTGCCGCCCGGATGCGTTCCCGGTGCGCGGCTTCTTCCTCTGGTGTCAGGGTGCGGCCAATGTCCGCCCGCCAGTTCTCCCAGCCAAGACCATCTCGCCAGTTTTCAAAGCCACCTGCCGGGATGCCGTCCAGATGCAGCAGGTATGACGCATCCTTCTTGCCGTTCTTGCCTTCAACGAGGTAGCAACGATGCAACGTGCCATCGGCGATCAAGTCCTTTGGCGGAAGGATGCCGCGCGCGGCCAGAGCATCCCGGAATTGCGATATGGGATCACTCATGGCGCATTCCTCCCCGCAGAATCAGCCAAGACGCCAGACCAGCGGGAATCAATCCCCACAAGGCAAGACGAACGATTGCGGCTTTGGTGGTAGAATGCGAAACACGCAAGCAGTTTGTGAAGGCCGCGCCGTTCTCCCGGTTGCGGCCTTTTTCTTGGATTGTCATTCGGAATTCCCTCCAAGGCCAATGGGCTTCTGCACGAGGAAATCGCCATTCGGCAGGCGCGGTGCATTGGCATCGAAGATGGAAATCATGTAGTCCAAGCCGTTCAGTTTCTCCGGCGTGGGATTCTCTACATAGGACATTGCCGTGTTGAACA
>JAITCV010000205.1 GCA_031282905.1 Azoarcus sp.
AGAAGACATCCGTCTTTACATCCCGCGCGCCGTCATTCACGACTGGCCCGCCGACCCGGAAAAAATCGCAGCCATCCTGCGGGCGATGGGCGAGAAAGATGTGCGCGCGGTACTCGCAACACAGGGCGCGATCACCGTGCGCGACGAACTATCGAATCACACTTATCACTTCGACAAAGACGATATCGATATGGTCTTCAAGCCGCGCACGCTGCACTGAAAATGCACCGGCAGTCATGGCAAGGTGCAAGGCCGTTTCAAAAAGACGAAACGTCGCAAAGCCTCCTCTATTTCAGCCAACCTCTTTGCTTGTAGTAACGAATGGCGCCGTTGTGCAAGGGCGCGGACAGGCCATCCCTGACCATGTGCCTGGGATCGAGTTCGGCCAGTGCCGGATGCAGTTTCTTGAAATCCTCGAAATTGTCGAACACGGATTTGACCAGGGTATAGACCACGTCGTCGGGTACTCTGGAAGAAGCAACGAGGCTGGCAACCACGCCGAATGTATGGGTGTCATTCGGATTGTTGGTGTACATCCCGCCGGGGATGATGGCCGCGGCGTAATACGGATGATCGGAGACCAGTTTGTCGATGGCCGTATCCGGAATGGACACCAAGCGGGCGCCGCATGCGGCGGCGGCATCCTGGATGTTGGCGGCCGGGTGGCCGACGACAAAGGAAAAAGCATCGATTCTGCCGTCGCACAGCGCGCTGCCATGCTCATCGGGTTTCAATTCGGCGATCAGGAGAAAATCGCCGATGTTCATCCCCAGCGCGCCGAGCAGATGGTCAATGGCGCTGCGAGTGCCGGAATCGGGATTGCCGGCGCTGAAACGTTTGCCCTTGAAATCCGTGAAGGCGGCAATGCCCGCGTCCTTGCGCGCGACGATGGTGAGCGGTTCGGGATAGAGCGCGAAGACCGAGCGCAGTTCGGAGAATGCGCCTTGATCCTTGAAATGGGCGAAACCATGGTAGGCGTTGTACTGGGCATCGGACTGGGCAATGCCAAAATCAAGTTCCCCCGCGCGGAGGGTATTGATGTTGTAGAACGAAGCCGCAGTGCTTTCCACCGCACAGCGGATGCCATGATCGGCACGCCCCTTGTTGACCAAGCGACAGATGGCTCCGCCCGCGGAGTAATACACGCCGGTGACGCCGCCCGTGCCAATGGTGATGAATTTCTGTTGGGCAACGACAGGCGTGGCGGCAAGCGCACCCGCGAGCACAAGGGCGCTGATGGTGGTTTTCTTCATTCACATTCTCCTGAGCAAGCTTGGAAAGAAGGCTGCGCGGCCATTGTAGCTTTCCGTCCGAGCATCGTTGAATTTCCACCGGCCCCGCCAAGCCTTGGGCAGCGTGGCCAAGCCGCCGCCCGCTTGAATGATGTTCGGGTAACAAGTCGCGTGCTCAATGATGACGCCAATAATGTGGAAACTGGCATACCCCCAGTTCCCGGCTTTGTCCGGTGACGCGCAGCGGGCAGCTTACTTCGTCGAAGACGCGATAACCTTCGGCGTCCAGCGCATGGGCGCGGATTTCGTAACGGCCGGGCAAAAGGTTCAGATCGGGCAGGATCAGGGCGAAGGTGAAGCGTTGGGGATCGTCCGCAGCTTGTAATACATGGGCATCCATGTCCGAACTCAGGCCGTAGATCGAGGTGCCGTCCGCCTTGAGCAAACCGATGCCCACCACTGGCGGACGGGCGTCGGGCGCGAATATGGCGCCGCTGATCTCCAGCGTGCTTCCCATGGCGACGGTCGTGCCGTGTTCGTCGCCATTGAGCGCCAGATTCTTGACCGCGTGCATGCCGGAGGCGGCGGCCACGTGCCCCGCGCGGGTGGTCGCCATGCGGGCTTCATGCCAGGCGAGGTACTCACGGCTGACCGCGCCCGCCTCGCCTTCGGCGTGTATCCTGCCTTCATGAATCCACACCGCGCGCCGGCAGAGTTTTTCGATGTGATACATGCTGTGCGAACACAGCAGCAGGGCGCCGCCCCCGGTGAGGTAGTTTTCCATCCACGCCGTGCATTTGCGCTGGAAGGATTCATCGCCCACCGCCAGCACTTCGTCGGTGATGAGAATGTCCGGCTCGACACAGGTCGCCACCGCGAACCCCAGCCGCACGACCATGCCAGAAGAATAATGCTTGAGCGGTTGGTCGATGTGTTCGCCGATGTCGGCAAAGGCGAGGATGTCGGGCAGGCGCGCGCGGATTTCGGCGTCGGACAGTCCCATCAGCGCGGCGGCGAGAAAGACGTTCTGCCGTCCGGTGTATTCGGGGTGAAAACCCGCGCCAAGTTCCAGCAAGGCCGACACCCGGCCGGTGATGGTGATGTGTCCGGTGGTGGGGCGCACGATGCCGGCGATGGTCTTGAGCAGGGTGGATTTTCCCGCGCCATTGACGCCGATCAGGCCAAGGGATTCGCCGCGGCGCATTTCAAGATCGATGGCGGTGAGCGCATGGAAGGCCGATGGCAGTGGCCGCCCGCGCAGCAGCGCGGCGAGGGTGGCGAGCCGGCCCAGGGTGGTGCTGGTCTGGGGAAAGGATTTGCCCACGCCTTCGAGGCGGATGAGGCTGTCCATTACAGAAAATCCTGGAAATAGGCGGATAGTCTGCGAAACAGCAACCGGGCGAGCACGAGCACGACCGCTGCGCCCACGGCCACGGGCCACAGGGTGGAGAGCGCGCTCGCGCCCGCGCCGTCGAGCAGGGCGGCGCGGATCGGTTCGACGATGTGGACGAGAGGGTTGAGTTCCATCCAGGGCCGGATGGCTTCCGGTACCAGGCTCAGGGGGTAGAGCACCGGCGTGGCGTAGAACATCAACATGAAGAACGGGCCGAGCGCGGGGGCGACATCTTTGATGGCGACCTGAAGCGCCGAGGTGATGAGCGCAAATCCCAGCGCCAGGATCAGGGTTACGCTCCAGGCCAGCGCCACGACCATCAAACCGCCGGGGTGGAGGGGTTCGCCCAGGAGGCCGAGCACGAGGAGTACGGCGAGGAAACCGGCGAAATGCAAGGCAAAATTCGCCAGCACCGCAGCGATGACCAGCAGTTCATAGGGGAAAAATATCTTGCGCACCAGTTCGGCATTGTTGGTGATGGCGGTCGTGCCGCCCTGCACGGCTTCCTGGAAGGCCATCCATGGCCACAGTGCGCAGGCGACCAGGGCGACGAAACTTGCGTTGCCGTCGGGCAACTGGACCTTGAAGACACTGCGAAAGACGAAGGCATAGATCGCCAGCATCAGCACCGGCTGCCCGAACGCCCACAGGCCGCCGAGCAGGGTGCCGGCATAGCGGTTGGATAGTTCGCGGCGCACGAACCCCAGGAGCAGGGTGCGCGTGGCGGCGACGCGGGCGAAAGGGGATGGGGCCTTCATGGTGGATTCGAGCCGGGTCGAGACTTCACGCCGGCTCGTCTTCACCTCGCCAATGAACTGGAAATGGAATCACGTGCGAGGCTGGGCGCGGCTTTTCCAAGGCATGGATGTTGGGAACGGATTTGAACAGGCAGCGGCAAGCCGCTGGCCACTTGACGGTTCCCTGTCTTCTGCCCTGACTTGGCGGTTCATTGCGGCGCGGCGTCGTGCATGGGATGAGGGATGAATGGAAATGGCGACGTTTCTTCCGTGCTCCAGGTGCCGCCGACGGCCTCGCGCAGGGCGGCGGCGTCGATCTTCAGCGCTTCCGGCGCGCGCAGCGGGGTGACGATCTGGCTGCGCGCTTCTCTCTTGAGTCGTTCGCCGATCTCGGCGACCAGTCGTTCCCGCACGTCCTCGAAGCTTGGCAGGCCCGCTTCCTTTTTCTCTTCGAGGCGCAGGATGTGGAAACCAAAACCGCTTTCGACCGGACCGCCCAGTTCACCCGGCTTGAGCGCGAACGCGGCTTCTTCGAAGGGCGGCACCACTTGGCCACGGCCAAGGAAGCCCAGATCGCCGCCCCGTTTGGCCGAACCGGGGTCGTCCGATTCCGCAGCCGCGATGTCTTCGAAGGATTCGCCTTGTTTGATGCGGGCAAGGATATTTTCAGCCTTGAGCCGGGCCTGTTCCTTGGCTTCATCCCCAGCGCATTCGCAGGTTTTCACCAGGATATGACGGACATGCACTTGCTCGCCATGCCTGAATCTTTCCGGAGAGGCGCGGAATTCCTCGCGCGCGAGCCGTTCGACGAGTTTGGGGTCGATGCTGGCGTTGGCGCTGCGTTCCATGTATTCGTCGTAGAGCGCCTTGTCGACGGCTTGCTGGAGGCGCGCGGCGACTTCGGGGATGGCGTCGATGCCATCGCCACGCGCGCGCGCGGCGATGATCTTGCGCACGGTCAGTTCGGTGGCAAGGCCGTCGGCGGAAAGAGAAGTGAGCCGTAGCGCGTTGGCGATATCCGGCGGCAGGGCCGATACCGCGGCCTTGAGTTCAATGGCGCCAAGGGTCGCGCCTTCGCCGCGGGCAATGATTCCATCATCGTCCGCCCGCGCCGCCGGACTGGCGGCCGTGACGGTGAGCAGTGCGCACAAAAGAGCGAGTTTGTTGGCATTCCTGCGTATCATGCAAAACCTCATGTCATGGATTGGTCTGGAAAACGGCCACGCCAAGTGGGTGGCCGGGGGCTTAGTCCGCATCGGCGCGGGAAGGTTCCGCGTCTGGCGCGGAGGGCGAAAGCTCGATCGTCGGCACGGGTTCCTCGCTTTCGTCCACTGGCGCGGTCTGTTCCCCATCGGCATCGGCCGCATCCTCGGGTATGGACAGACGCTCGACGTGGCGGGCGACGGCGCCGCTGGTCTGGCGCAGGTTGAACATGCGCATGCGCAATTCGTCGCCGATCTGGCGCACGTCCTGGCTGTCCCGTATCACTCGCGGGGTGAGCATGACGATCAGTTCGGTACGATTGTTGTCGACGGAGGTCGCGCCGAAGAGATGGCCAAGAACGGGAATGTCGTGCAGCCAGGGAATGCCGTTCTTGCCGTGCACCTTGTTGTCGCGGATGAGACCGCCGAGGACGATGGTCTCGCCCGAGCGCACCGCGACCTTGCTGGCGATCTGGCGCTGGTTGAAGCTGCGCTGGCCGGTGGCGCCGTCGATCTCGCCGACATCGGTGATCGACTGTTCGACTTCCATCGTGACCATGTCGCCCGCATTGACCGAGGGGGTGACGGTGAGCAGCACGCCGGTGTCGCGGTATTGGATCGAGGAGGTGCTCGTGCCGCCATCGGTGACCGTGGTGCCGGACAGTATCGGTTGCTGGTCACCGACCTGGATGGAGGCGGTGTGATTGTCGAGCACCATCACGTTGGGGTTGGAGAGCACGTTGACCAGCGACTGCGTGGCAAGCGCGCTGAGCAGCGCGCGGATGTCCCCGGCTGCATTGCGCAGGGTGTAGCTGAACGCGCCATCCATGATGGCCGCGCCGCCCACCGGATATTGACCGCTGCCGGTATAGCCGCCGCGGAATTTATCCTGGAAATACCATTGCAGACCGTAGCGCAGGGTGTCGGTGAGGGTGACTTCGACGATGCTGGCTTCGATCAATATCTGGGCGGGGCTGACATCGAGCCGGCGCAGGGCCGCTTCGATGCGCTGGTAGTCGCGGCGGCTGGCGTTGATGAGCAGCGCGTTGTTGTGCTGGTCGGCGACCACGCGCACGTTGTCGCCTAGATCGACCTGGGTGATGGGGGCGACGCCGCCTTGTGCGTTGGAGGTGATGCCCGCGAGGGTGCCGAAACCGCCGCTTGCGCGGTTCAGCGAGTTGATGCCCCCTGTGCCCGTCGTGCCGCTGGTGGCGCCGAGGCTGCGGCTGCTGCGGCTGCCCTGGGTCAGCCCGCGGGCGACGCCGCTATCGCTGCTCTGGGTCGAACTTTGCACGCCGCCGCCATAGAGGCCGTTGAGCAGATCGGCGAGGTGTTGGGCCGAGCCGTTTTGTACCGGATAGACGTAGAGCTGGCCGTCGCCATCGTCTTCGCCGGGACGGTCGAGACGCTCGATCCAGATTCGGGCCTGTTCGAGGTAATGCGCGCGCGGGGTGATGACGAGCAGGGCGTTGAGGCGCTCGACCGGCATCACCCGGATGAGGCCGGCGAGCGGACCGCCGACCATGCCGACATCCGCGCTGGCGGCATTGACGGGCGACGGGGCGGGTTGAGCGGGTTGGGCGGGCGCACCGGGAGCGCCTCCGCCGCCCCCTCTGCCGCCGCCTCCGCCACGCATGGAAGCGGCGTTGACCGCGCCGTTGCCGATCAGCGCGCGCAGGGCGATATCGACTTCGCGTACCGAGGTGTGGGTGAGCGGAAAGAGACCCACCGACATGCCCTGGAGAAAATCGATATCGAAGGTGCGCACGATTTCCAGCCAGCCGTCGATCTGGCTGCGGGTGCCGTTCAACAGCAGCAGGTTGCGCACGGTATCGACCCGTAGCAAGGCGTCCGCTCCGGCCACCGGGCGCAGGATGTCGGCCATCTCCGTTGCGCCGATGAATTGCAGCGGCACCGCCACCATGCCCGCGCCGACGGGCAGAGTGTCTACCCGCCAGGGCAACGGCACCGAGACGCCTTTGAGCACTTCGGCGCGACCGACGCGATAACGCCCGGAGACATCGGCCACCAGGGCGATGCCATGCGTTTGCAATACCGATTCGAGCAGCGGCACCACTTGGTCGCGCGCGACCGGGGCCTGGGTGTGGAGGGTGATTTCTCCGGCGATCGGAGTGACGATGGCATAATCGGCCTTGAGCAGGTCGCCGAGCACGGCGTGGATGACTTCCGTGACCGGGGCTTGTTCGAAGCGCAGGGACACCGCCTCGCCATGAATGTCGATCGGCGCGCGGGCCATGGGCGCGCCGATCAGCGTGTCGTTGCCCTTGACCAGGATGGGTTCGAGGCGGCTGCGGTTTTCCGTGGGCGCGGCGTCGGCCTGTGGCCTGCGCAGATCGCGAGTGTGGCGGGCGGCGGCATCGAGTGCGGCGAGGTCTTCATCGAGCCGGGGTGTGGCACAACCGGCAACGAGCAGGGCCAGAAGGGCGAAGCGAAGCGATTTCATCTGGAGGCTGACTCTGGTTGGAAACTTCCCTTGCGGGGAAAAATCGCGCCCGGGGTCTCTTCCGGGCCGTGGCGTCCGGTCTGGCCGGACGGGAAATCGGAACGTGATTGCTTTCATCATTTACGCGCCGGCTGCTGGTGGGTGTAGAGCAGTTGCAATTCGCGCGCGGGTTCGTTGCCATGGCTGAAACGCGCCCGGCGTTCTTCGAGCGCCTCGAGCTTCCAGCCGTCGAGCAGATCGCCTTCTTTCAGCCGGACGGTGCCGGCCGCGCGGACGACGATTGCCACGCGGGCGCCGTCGGCCGCGCGCGCCACCCCCACCAGGCGGGCATCGTTGAACGCGTCGGTGACCTGGTTGGCTGTTTCTTCCGGAGTGGGGTCGGGGGAGGAGGGAATCGGGCGGCGGGCAACCAGGAACAGCGGACGCGAAACGATGGCTTCGGTAATGTTCGCTTCCAGTGCCGGACGGGCGATGGCCCGGGGGGTGAGCGCGGCCGCGTCGGGCACGATCGGGACCGGCAAGGGGCGCGGCTGGGCAAGCAGCAGCCAATAAAGAACGATCAACGCCGTCAGGACGAGGGCAAAGCTCATGAGTCGTGGGCGAAGATCGGTCGCGGCGGCGCTCATGGGATTCGCCTCAATACACTGAAGCGTCCCTGCACCTGCAAACGGTCGAGTTGTGCGTAATTGCGCACCGGGACGATGATGAGGCTGTCGATATAGATCACCGGCGTCTGCTCGCCGAGCGCTTGCAGGAATAGTTGCACCTTCGCGTGCGTCGCCTCGAAATTGACCGTGACCGGAATGTATTCCAACCCGTTTTCTTCCCGGGTATGGATCACCTGGCTGCCGCTGACCGTCACTTCGGCGCTGTCGGCGGCGGCGCGCAGGCGTTGCTGGAGTTCGGCGCCGATGCGGTCGGCGGCGGTCGAGGGCGGATAGGCAAATCGCGCCAGGCTGTTTTCGGCGGTGGCGCGCGCCGCGCCGATCTGGGTGGCGGCTTCGCGCAGACCGAGCAGGCGGGCAAGGCGTGGTTCTCCCGCATCGATCGCTTCCTTCGCCCAGAGGGTTTTGTGCACCAGGTAGGTGAGGACGAACAGACAGGGCGCGAGCACCAGCACGACGCAAAAACCAACCGCGAAACTTGCGCGGGCGCGGGGGGTATGGAGGGAAAACAGCTTGCGGTTCATGGCGCGACGGCATCCGGCGTGGAAGCGAGCTGGAATTCGATCGAGAACGACTCGCGTCCGCTCGCCGGATCGCGGTTGATCGCCGTTGGCGCGCGCACATCGTGGAAATCGGCCACGCCGCTCAGCGATTCCATCAGCACGGCGGCGTTTTCCGCCAGCCCGTTGAACCTGACGCTGCGGCCTTGTTGTTCATAACGGAGAAGGTATACCGAGTCGGGCAGGAGCAGGGAGAGCCGTCCAAGCGCCACGCGCGGGTCGGGGCGATCGTTCGCGTAGTCCGCCACCGCCTGGAGCTGGAGATTGGCGTGCGCCAGCGCGTCGCGGTCGGCGATGATCGGCGCGACTTCGCGCCCCATGGCCTCGAGGCGGTCGTTCAGGTCGAACACATCCTGGCGCATGCGCGCCACCGGCGAGGCGATCAGCGCAAGCAGCAACAAGACGATGAGCATCGCCAGGACGACGATTTGCAGATGACGCCGCCGCGTGTGCGCGAGCCGCGCGCCTTCGCCATGACCTTGCAGCACGATGGGCGGCGCGCCGGGCGTGCTTGCCGCCGCCCAGGCTTCGCTGGCGCCGTCAGCGCCCTCGCGCCCGAAATAGCGGGCGACATGTTCGCGCGCGGTCAAGACCAATTCGATGCTCTCCCCGCTGGCGGTGGGGGAGGATTGCCAGCCATGGACGGTGTCCCCGGCGGCAAAGGGTGAAGCGCCCGTCAGGGCGAGTTCGATCGCTTCCTTGCGTTCGCCATGGGACAGGAAGGGCAATTGCAGGGTGCGCCGCAGCAGTATGTCTTCGGGCAGCAACAGCGCGGTGGTGTCCGCCGCGTGAATATCCGCGCCGGGCGGCCACACGCTTTCGCCGCCATCCGGATGACGCAGCCTGACGGGCTCGGGGGTCAGCAGGCGGGCGAAGAACGGCCAACGCAGGGCTTCATCCCAGCCTTGACGCAAAAAGGCTGGCAACTGCGCCAGATCGAGGCCGAAAAGATCGTATTTGCTGCGCGCCTGCGCCATGTTCAAAACTCATTCCGTGATACGGCGACGAAGCGCACCGGCTCCGCGCGCAGGGTTTTCCAGGGGCTGCCGTCGACATCGGCGGCGAGTTGCACCCAGCGCTCGCGCACGGCCCGCAGCCCGGGTTCGACCGGCAGCGAAGCGGACACATGCAGGATATTGCCCACGTTGCCCGTGGCCAGATAGGACTGCTCCAACATGGTGGTGTCGATGCCGATTTCCCCCGCGTCCCGCGCGGTGGCAATGCGCGCCACGCAGGACGCATCTCCTCCGCACAAAATACCGAGCACCGTTTCCGGCGCCGCCAGCGGATTGACCCCCGCCGCGCCCGACCATGCGGTGACAAAAGGCGAAATTATAGCAAAGAGATCGAAATCGACCCCGAGAACCTGCATCAGGTCTTCAGGGGCCAAGAAGCGCCCATTGCGCGGACGCCAGCTTACCTCGGCAGCGAAATATTGTTCGGCTTCCGCCCCCTGGGGCATGGGTGCGTCGTCGATGTCGCGCCAGTCGATGACGCGCTGCGCGAGGGTCAGCGCCTCGTCGGCGGAAAGCCCGGCGGCAGTCATGAACAGGGCCTGCAACAAGGGCTCCTGCGCGTTGTTGAGATTGATGTAGCCGGTGGCGGGCACGATCTCGACCGCCACGTCCACCCCATCGAAGGTGTAGACCGCGCGCATGAGGCGGTCCGGAGTCGGCGCGGCGTTTTGCCAGTCGAGCACCGCGAGCTGGATGGCCGCATCCCCCAGCGCCACGGTGCGGACACTCTGTACCCGGATTTGCGCCGCGCGAATTTCACTTTTGGCGATCGCCACGATGCTGCCCACCAGTATGCCGAGCGCAACCACGATCCACAGCACCGCCACCAAGGCAAGGCCACGCTGGCGGAGAGAAACGGCGCATCTCCTGGCGCGCGATGGAACTGGCAACATGTTTGGCATTACCTGGCCGCCCCCTCGGTCGGTCATCGCGGCAGGGGGGAGCTGCCGCCGAAGGTCGCCCCCCCCCTCGTGCGCCTGGTGGCCGCGTCGATTTCGTCCAGGGAAGCCACCAGCGGTGGCCAGATCGAAGTGCGGTCGTTGAGTTCCATTCTCACCCGCCCCGGCAATCTTTGCGGATCATCCCAAATCTCGCTCCACGCCGTGTCCTCGTCTTCGGTTTGGGGTTTGCTCTGGTAGGCGATATGCAGGCCGGTCACATCCTCGGCAAGCACATGCACCGCGATGTCCGCGACATCCGGATCAATATCCTTGACATAAGGCGCGTAACGGAGCACCAGATTCATCCGCCCGCCCTCGGGCTCCAGGGCGAGACGAAAATAATGCAGCCCGCCCGCGCCATGGCGTGGCGGCATGTTGCCCAACCATTCCAGAGCCTGCGGCCCGCCGTTGAAATACATCGTTTCGCTGCCATCGGCGAGTCTGCGCTTGATATGTCCAACCGATGATGACAGCGTGGCGCGCAGGAATTCCTGCACCAGCCATTGCCGTCCGTTCTGGCCCGCGCGCTCATCGATCCGCGACGCGCTCGCCCCCATGCCCGCCAGCGCGCTCACCAATCCGAGCATGATCAGCGACAGCAGGACGAGGGCGATGATGACTTCGATCAGGGTAAAACCGTGGCACCCGGGGCGGCACTCATGGCAACGCTCATGGTGACTCTTACGCACGGCGCTCATCCGCCCCGCCGTTGGGGAAGCAGGGTCGACCACACCAGACGGCGACGGTTGGACTCGCCCCAACTCACCGTGACCTCGACCCGATGGAGCGACCAGCCCGGCGGATCGACAGCAAGATAGAGGGACGTGCTCAAAGACCAATCCATGTCGCCGCTGCGCCCGCTTTCGACCAGCCCGCTCGACGGAACGTGGCTATGCATATCGAGCAAGGCCAGGGCCAGGGCGCTGGCCCGCGTGCGCTGTTCGGCTTCCTGCACCCCGCGCATGGCCCCGCCGGCGGCGTGGTAAAGCGCCCCCAGCGACACCGCCATGATCGCCAGCGCGACGATCACTTCAAGCAGTGAAAAACCAGCCTGAGGTCTCATCCCGCGATCGTTTCTTGCGATACCGTGCCGAACAGCCAATCCACCCGCAGACGCACGCCGCCACTGTTGGCGCGCAGCAGGTCGACGCTGCCGCCGGTCGCGCCGCCGCCCGGGGCAAAACGAATCCGGCCACGGCCACGCTGATCGATCTCCTGCTCGGCGAGGACGTAACGCACCGAGACGGAATCGGGAAAGCGGCCCAGTACTTTGTCATCGTCGCCCATGACCGCCACGCCGTAACTGCGGGAAGACAGATCGACGAAAAACAACGCAGGCCGCCCGCTGCGCATGGCTTCGCTACGCGCGGTCTTCATCCCGGCAAGCACCCCGCGCACCGTCGCGCGATAGTCCATGGCCTGCGACAGCTTCGGCCATGCCGCAACCGAGGCGCCCATCGCCAGACCGATGACGGTGATCGTCACCATCAATTCGATCAGGGTAAAACCGGCCGCGGTCCGCCGCGCGGATTGCTTATTGCCAGTTGCCCACATCGGTGCTTTCGCCCTCGCCGCCCGCCGCCTTGTCCTGCCCCAGGGAATAGATGTCGATCTCGCCGTGCTTGCCGGGGTTCTCGTACAAGTAGGCGTTGCCCCACGGATCCTTGGGCAAGCCCCTCCTGAGGTAAGGGCCATTCCAGCCCGTGGCCGTCGCCGGACGGTTGACCAGCGCATCCAGCCCCTCGGCCGACGAAGGGAAACGGCCCACATCGAGCTTGAACAGTTCAGCCGCCTGTTCGAGATCCTTGACCTGCAAGGCGGTGGCCTTCGTCTTGGCGCCGCCAAGCTGCCCCATCACCTTGGGACCGACCAGGCTGGCGAGCAGACCGATGATGGCGATCACCACCAGGATTTCGACCAAGGTGAAGCCAAGGGCGCGACGCGCGATGAATCTGAATCGGTTGGCATTCATCGTAAAACTGACTCCAATTGGAAATCTCCCAAAGCCCCCGGAGAAAACACGGGAAACATGGCATCTTTCGTGCTGTTTCGCCCGGACGAACCGGACGTGAAAAGGGGGATATTGTAGACGTTGAACGCTTCCGGGTCACGAAATGGCGGAGAAGCGGTTGTGCCCCGCGCGCCTTTCAATGATTGAACGCGATGAAACGGCAGGCAATGGCGAAGCCATATTTTCTGTTTCTGCCGAAAATCATGAACGGCTTCTCACAGCGTATGCACGCGGTCACCGCGCGCAAATCCCAGCAGCGGCGTATTCAATCCACGCCCCAGCGCCATCACCTTGAACAATTCGCCCATTTCATGCGGCAGGGTGAGTTTCTGTACCGCCCTGGCCGCGCGCAGATAATCGGTGCTACCTTCCGGCCCGCAACGCGAGAGTGCATCCAGCACCCCGCAATTCAACAGGAAATGCGCCTGGCTGGTGTATCCCAGCACATCCAGTCCGGCCTCGAAACCGGCTTCAGCCATCGCGGTGAATTCGACGAAGCCGGTGATGTCGGTCAACCCCGGCCAGGTGAAAGGACTGTCATGGACGCGATGACGGTAGTAGCACATCAGCGTGCCGCGTGAACGCGAGGGCAGGTAAAACTCGGCGCAGGGATAACCATAGTCGATCAGCAGCAAGGCCCCCCGATCCAGGCGGTCGGCCCAGGTTCGAATCCACGCCTGGGCGGCAAGATTCACTTCGGTCAGGTATTCCCCGCATTCCCCGCCCGCGTCCGGCAGATCGAGCTTCAGCGCCGCTTCCCGCACGGCCCCGCTTGCCGGGCGATCGGCCCAGACAAGCGCGCCGTCGCTCACGCTCACGCCGCGCTCGAACAGCTCGCCTGCGCGTTTCACGATCAGGTGCAGCGGCATGGCGTCGAGCACTTCGTTTGCCACCACCACCCCGGCGAATTTCTCCGGCAGGGTGTCGAGCCATTCCACGCGGGGCAGCCAATGCGGCGCGCGCCGGGCCAAGGTTTCGTGCTGGCGCGCGCGCAGGTCGGCGGAGAGTTCGAGGATGGCGCAATACGCGGGCGGACAGGCACGCCGTTCGAGTTCGAGCAGCAGATCGGCGATCAAGTGCCCACTTCCTGCGCCAACCTCGATCAGCCGGGGGGCGCTCATGCGCATGATTTCTTCGACCTGGGCCGCCAGCGCCTGGCCGAAGAGCGGCGTCAGTTCGGGCGCGGTGATGAAATCGCCTCCGGCGCCGAACTTGCGCGCTCCGCTGCTGTAATACCCCAGCCCCGGCTCATACAGCGCTCGCGTCATGTAGGACGCAAACGGCATCCACCCGCCCGCCCGCCCCACCCGCCCGCCCGCCCGCCCGCCCGCCCGCCCATCCGTGACGATCTCCCCGCGCAGCAGATCGAGCAGGCGCGCACTGCGGCTGCGCGCTTCGGCATCCGGCTCCGGGACGGAACCGGATGCCGCGGCCATGTCATTCAATTTTCAGGTCTTCCGTGATCTTGTCGATTTCGCCCTGCCGTGGCAGCGCGGCTCGTCTTCGCGTCACCCATGACATGAAAATAGAAATCAGAGCTTGAAGAAAGAGACCAGTTGCTTGAGCTTGTCGGCCACACCGCTGATTTCCTTGATGCTGACTGCATTGTCCTTCATCGCGGCGCTGCTTTGCTCGGAAAGGGTTGCGATTTGCGCCATGTTCTTGGCAAGGTCATTCACGGCAGTGGCCTGCTCCTGGGTCGCGTGCGCGATCATGCGTGCGGAATCCAGCGACGACGAGGCTTCCTTGTGGATGCCTTCGAGCATTTCGTGCACTTTCTTCGCCAGATCGAGCCCCTTTTCCACCTGCGGCTTGGCTTCGCCCATGGCGGTTACCGCCGATTGGGTTTCCTGCTGGATGGCGGCGATCACGGCATTGATCTCCCCGGTGGCCTGGGTCGTGCGCTCGGCGAGTTTGCGCACCTCATCGGCCACCACCGCAAAACCGCGGCCTTGTTCGCCCGCGCGCGCGGCTTCGATCGCGGCGTTGAGCGCCAGCAGGTTGGTCTGATCGGCAACATCGCGGATCACCTTGGCGATGCTGCCGATTTCCACCGATTTTTGCACCAGCAATTCGATCTGCTGGGAAGACAATTCCACTGTATTGGAAACCTGGGTGATCACCTTTCCGGCTTCGGCGGCCATGCGCGCGCCATCGGCGGAAATGCTGTTGCCGATCACGGCATTTTTCTCGCTTTGCGCCGCCGTGTTCGATACCTCGCCGATGCTGCCGCTGATCTCCTCGATTTCCGCCGCCGTGGAATTGCTTGCCCGCGCCTGCTCTTCCGCCACCGAACCGATCTCCGCCGTCGCGCGGGATACCCGTTCCACGCCGTCCACCAGCACCTGTACCATGCCGTCGATATGACCGGCGACGTCCCGCAACTTGTGCTGGATGGCATTGATCGCACTGGCCAGGTTTTCTCCTTCCCCAATCGGCGCGAACGGAATTTCGCGCGTCAGGTCGCCCCGCGCGATGATATGGGCCGATTCGACGACCTCGCTGATTTCTCCGCCCAATTGCCGCATCACACTGCGGTTGATCAGGAACGCGCCCAACAGGATCGCGGCCATGATCACGACGGTGATTCCGCCCAGTATGTACAGCTCTTCACGGAATACTTCATCCACATCATCGATGTAGATACCCGTGATGACGGCCCAGCCCCAGGGTTCGAAATAGCGCGCATAGGTGATCTTGGGAATCGGGTCCGTGCTCGGCGGTTTCGGCCAGAGGTAATTATAGAAACCGCCATTGGCCGTCGAGCGCGCGGCGCCCACGATATTGCGCATGATGGAAACCCGGGAGGCATTGCTTTGCACCTTGGGTACATTGACGCCTTCATCTTCCGGGGCGGGCGGAAAGACGACGTAATTGACGTTGCCATCGATCACGAATATATAGTTTCGCCCTTCGTCGTAACGCGCGGCGCGGATGAAAGTCTTGGCGATGTTTTGCGCTTCCGTCACACTGATCCGCCCCGCCTGCGATTCGTTGTACAACTGCTCGATTGCGCTGTAGGCCGATTCGACCAGTTCGACGACTTTTTCTTTCCGGTCTTCGACGAGATACTTTCTTAGCGTATGCAGGGCCGCGCCCGAGAGCAGAAGCAGACCGATCAAACCGAGGACGACGAGTATCCTCAGGCGGGTATTGACACGCAGTTTTTCCAGACTCATTTTCCCTCTCCCAAACACAGTGCCAGCACATACATGAAACACATGCGGACTGCCGTTCCTCGAATGAGTATAACGCCGCCCTCAAGCCATCGCACGGCTTTTCCCGTTGTGATCGTGACCGGCTCGGCACGGCGCGTCGGCGCCGCCATTTCACGCGAATTGCATCAACTCGGCGCCAGCCTCGCCCTGCATTACCGCACGAGCAAGGACGAAGCCGAAAGACTCGCGGCGGAATTCAATGCCATTCGTCCGGGGTCGGCGTGGACGGTCGATGGTGATCTTGCCCGCGATGACGTGGCGCAACGGCTTGCCGACGCTACCCTCGCCCATTTTGGCCGCGTGGACGCGCTGGTCAACAACGCCTCCGATTTTTTCCCGACGCCGCTTGGCCAGATCGACAACAAGGCATGGGATCGCCTGATCGGCTCCAACCTGAAAGCCCCGCTGTTCCTGACCCAGGCCCTGGCGCCCGCGCTCACCGCAGCGCAAGGGGCAGTGGTCAACATTGTCGACATCCACGCCGAACGCCCGCTGCGCCACTATCCGCTCTACTGCGCGGCCAAGGCCGGGCTGGCCGGACTGACCCGCGCGCTCGCGCTCGAACTCGCGCCCGCGGTGCGGGTCAATGGCATTGCGCCCGGGCCGGTCGCCTGGCCCGAGGATGAACAGTTTTCCGCCACCGAACGCGAACGCGTCCTCGCCCATACGCTACTCCGGCGCGCGGGATCGCCCGAAGACATCGCGCGCACCACCGCTTTCCTGCTGTTTGACGCGCCCTACATCACCGGCCAGATTCTGGCCGTCGATGGCGGACGCAGCGCCCATCTATGAATGACAAATACCCGCGAGGTCGAACCATGCGGATCGTCGGCAGGATCAAACAGGCTCGCCGCCAAAAAGTTTCGCCAGTTCTTCCCCCGGCTCCGGGGCGCGCATGAAGGCTTCGCCGACCAGGAAGGCATGGACGCCCGCAAGCCGCATGGTCTCGACATCGGCACGGCTGAGGATGCCGCTCTCGGTGATGACGATACAATCATCCGGAATATACGGGAGCAGATCGAGGGTGTTTTTCAATGACACATCGAACGTGCGCAGGTTGCGGTTGTTGATGCCGATCAGCGGGGTTTCGATTTGCAGTGCCCGCGCCAGTTCTTTGCCATCATGACTTTCCACCAGCACGGCCATGCCGAGTTCGCGGGCCAGCCCGGCGAAATCCCGCAATTGTCCCGTCGAAAGCGCGGCAACGATGAGCAGGATGGCGTCCGCGCCCATGATGCGGGATTCATAGACCTGGCAGGCGTCGACGATGAAATCCTTGCGCAGGACGGGCAGCGGGCAGCCAGCACGGGCGGCTTGCAGGTATGCGGCACTGCCCTGGAACCAAGACACGTCCGTGAGCACGGAAAGGCAGGCCGCGCCATGCGTGGCATAGCTTGCGGCGATCTCGGCTGGCCGGAAATCAGCGCGGATCACGCCCTTGGAAGGGCTGGCTTTCTTGATCTCGGCAATCACCGCCGACTGTCGTTTCTCCGTCCGGGTTCGCAATGCGGCGGAAAAATCACGGGTAGGCGAAGCATCCCGCGCCTGTGCGACCAATTCGGCCAGCGGCAAGCGTGCGCGCAAGGCCGCGACTTCTTCCGATTTGGCCGCGAGGATTTTTTTCAGGATGTCATTCATCATTCGAATCGCTGGATGCGGGGTACGCATTCTTTCATTTTTGTTTCCGGCGCGCCATTTCGATGGCGCTTGTCTCGCCAAGCCCCGCAAATCGGGACGAACCGGGAAGTCGCCCGCGGCAACGTTGCGGGAAATCGTGGGAATCCCAACATCCCGCGGCGGCGGCGCGGCTGTGTTATACATGACGGTTTCCTCTTCCCTTTCATCGAGGCAGAAAAATGACCGACCAGAACTATCCGGTGGTGTTCGGCACCGACGACATCCTTCGTTCGCTGTGCGATTCGGTGAGCAAGGTATTGGGCATGGCGACCGCAAGCCGCCTTTCTTATTCCGGCATGGTACAGCGCATCACCCGCACCTGCCTCAAGCCCGATATCGGCTGTTTCGTGCTCTTCGATGGCGGTTTTTCCGGGCTGGTGGTCATCAATTTTTCCGCCCAGGCGGCGATGGAATT
>JAITCV010000211.1 GCA_031282905.1 Azoarcus sp.
CCCATGCGGAAATCCTCACGATGAACACCGCGAGCAGCCCACGCCCCTTGCGCGTGCTGATCGTCGATGACGAAGCCCCGGCGCGGACGCGCCTGCGCGATCTGCTCGACGACATTGCCGGACAGAAACCGACCCAACTGGTTGGCATGGCGGCCAGCGGTCCCGAAGTCCTGCGCCTGCTCGACGAAATCACGGCCGATGTCGTTCTCGCCGACATCAGCATGCCGACGATGAGCGGCGTCGAACTCGCCCGCCTGATCCGCGCGCGCGCCAATGCCCCGGCGGTGATCTTCACCACCGCCCATGACGAATACGCGCTACAGGCTTTCGATGTCGCCGCCACCGATTATCTGCTCAAGCCGGTGACGGCCAAGCGGCTGACCGCGGCCCTCGAGCGGATAGCGCCACCCCTTTCGCATCCCGTCGGCAATCGGGAGGCGCATTTTCATGTCGTCGAGCGCGAGCACACCCTGCTTCTGCCGGTAGACGATGTGCTCTATTTGCGCGCCGAACTCAAATACGTTACCGCCCGCACCGCCCGGCGCGATTACCTGCTCACCGAAACCCTGATGCAGATCGAACAGGCCCATCCCGAGCGTTTCATGCGCATCCATCGCAGTTACCTGGTCGCGCGCGGCGTCATTGCCGGAGTGCGGCGCGCATGCGAGCAGGATGGCGACGCCCACTGGGAAATCATGCTCCACGGCACGGATGAAGCCTTGCCCATCAGCCGCCGCCAATGGCCCACGGTGCGGCAGATGCTGAGGTTGTGATCCAGCAGCGACAGGAACAGCGGCAAAGCCGCGAACTTCTCCTGTGATCCCTCCCCCGACACGAAGACACGCCGTGCGAGCCTGGGCTCGCACGGGCGCGTATGTATCGCGGCAAACTCGTCAATCCGCCTGACGGCGCAGGAAAGCGGGGATGGACTGGGGGTCCATGCCGTTGCGGCTCATTGCCTCGACCGTGCGACGGTTGTCGCGGTCGCGCCTGCGTATGACAGAGGGAATATTGACATCATCCAGGTTCAAGCCCTGCAAATCCGCGCCGTGCGTGCCCGTGCTTTGTACCACCTGCATCATGGGCCGCGCGCTGCGCGGCACGCCAAGGCCGGTGGCAACCACGGTGACGCGGATGCGATCTCCCATGGATTCGTCATAGACGATGCCATGCTTGACGAAGGCTTCCGGCGCGGCGAATGCGCGCACGGTGGAGACGGCAACCTTGATTTCCGAAAGCTTGAGCGTACTCCGGCTGGCGGTGATATTCACCAGCGCACAACGCGCGCCCGCCAGCTCCGAGCCTTCGAGCAGCGGACTGACCGCTGCCTGTTCGGCGGCGATGCGTGCGCGGTCGATACCCGATGCTTCCGCCGACCCCAGCATCGCGCGGCCCATTTCGGCCATCGCGGTGCGCACATCCTGGAAATCGACGTTGTGATGGCCGCTACCGTTGATGATCTCGGAAATGCCGCCCACCGCGCTGACGAGCACGTTGTCGGCGGCTTGGTAACATTCGTCGGCCAGACCATCGTCACCGTAGATTTCGAACAGTTTTTCGTTGAGGATGACGATCAGCGCATCGACATAACGGGTCAACTCCTCGATGCCGCTGTCGGCGACGCGGTCACGGTTCTCGTGCTCGAAGGGCCTGACCACCACCGCCACGCACAACACGCCCATTTCCTTGGCAATCTCCGCCACCACCGGCGCGGCGCCGGTGCCGGTGCCGCCGCCCATGCCGCCGGTGATGAAACACATATTCGTATTGGAGAGCACCGCGGCAATGGCGTCACGCGAATCCAGCGCGGCTTCGCGTCCGGCTTCGGGCTTGGAACCCGCCCCCAGCCCGGTGCTGCCAAGCTGGAGCTTGACCGGGGCCAGACAGCGCGTCAGTGCCTGGGCATCGGTATTGGCGGCGACGAACTCCACCCCCTTCAGGCCGACATTGATCATGTGATCCACCGCATTGCCGCCTGCGCCGCCGACCCCGATGACCTTGATCACGATGGCGTTCTTGACCTGCTCTTTTTCAACCAGTTCAATCATTTGTTTCTACTCCTGGAAAACAACCACATCCGAACCCTCACGCCACCATGTGACGCAAATCGCCCCCGAAACCAAACCGCTTCCGGCCATGGCCGGGTCAAAAATCGTGTCAGAACCATGAATTGTGTCAGAACCATGACTTCACCCACGAGAATACCCGCTTCACGCCCCGTGTATCACGTGCCTGCACGCCGCGCCTGCGCTGCAACGCGCCTTCGATCACCAGTCCCATCGCCGCCGAGTATTGCGGCCGGCAAATCACCTCGCCGCCTCCCGCGCATTGCGGCATGCCTACCCGCACCGGCTTGTGAAAGATGTCGTCGGCCAATTCGACCATGCCCGTCATCAGGGCTGAGCCGCCGGTGAGCACCACTCCCGAGGATAGCAGTTCTTCATAACCGCTGCGGCGGAGCTCGTTCAGTACGGATTCGAAGATTTCCGTCATCCGCGGTTCGATGATTTTCGTCAGCCCCTGAAGCGGCAGGGTGCGCGGCGGCCGCTCGCCAAGGCCGGGGATGGTGATCGTCTCGTCCGGCGAGACCAGCGCGTGCGTGGCGACGCCATGACGAATCTTGATTTCCTCGGCTCTCGCGGTCGGCGTGTGCAACCCCATGGCAATGTCGTTGGTCACGAAATCGCCCGCCTCCGAAATCACGGCGATATGGCGAATCACGCCCTGGGTGAATACCGCGACATCGGTGGTGCCGCCGCCAATGTCTATCATGCAGACACCGAGTTCCTTCTCGTCTTCGGTGAGCACGGCAAAACTCGATGCCAGGGGTTGCAGGATCAGGTCGAAGGCTTCCAGCCCGCAGCGGCGCACGCACTTCACCACGTTCTGCGCCGCCGATATCGCATCGGTGACGATATACGCCTTGACTTCCAGCTTGGCTCCGCTCATGCCGATGGGTTCCCTTATTCCGCCCTGGCCGTCGATGATGAATTCCTGGGGGAGAATATGGAGGATTCCCTGCTCCGCGGGAATCGAGATCGCGCGCGCGACTTCGAGCACCCGCTCGACATCGTACGGGGTGACTTCCTTGCCCTTGTTGATCGCAACCATGCCGTTGGCGGTGTAGCTCTTGATGTGGGTACCCGTGATGCCAGTATAGACTTCGCGGATAGTACAACCGGCCATGCTTTCGGCCTCGCGGACGGCTTTCGAGATGGCATCCACCGTGGCTTCGATATTGACTACCACGCCGCGTTTCAGGGCGCCATTGGTCAACTGCTGGCCCAGCGCGACGACGGATAGTTCCCCTTCCGGGCGCGTCTCGGCCACAAGGCAGGTGACGCGCGAAGTGCCGATATCGAGACCGACGACCAGATCCTTGTATTCTTTGCTCATTTTTCCTTATCCTCCGCTGGGGTCAGGGTGAAACCACTGGGATAACGCAGATCGGCGCGGACGATGTCGATGCCCGTACGCTGTTGTAACTGTGGCCATGCCGTGACGAAATGCGCCAGCCGTGTTTCGAGGGAAGTGGGGTCTTCGCGCTCGCGGCCCAGCACGATGGTCAGGCCGTTATCCAACCTCAAGCGCCATGCCGCGCGCGCGGATAGTTCCAGTTCAACCAGCCGCGCCCCCAGCGGGCGCAATATGTTCGAATAGGTTTCATAACGCGCGAGCACCATCGGCGCCGACCCCCAGGGGCCGGAGAACACGGGCAGCGCCTCGCCATCCGGCGCGACGATTTCCATGTCCTGTTTGCCGGTTTGCATTGTCGGCGAAAGCGGCGAGGGCGTCCCCGCCGATTGCCCGGGTGTCGTATCCGCATGGCTTTCGTAACGCGTGAGCAGCATGGACGGTTCCTGATCACGCGGTGCCATCGGCATGAGCGGCTCCTGCTCACCGAAGGCAAGCGGCGTCGACACATCGGACAATGCGGCAAACACTTCTCCCCGCGCGTCGATCAGATACGTGTTGCCTTCTTTCGCGCCCCAGTAAGCGACCGCCTGATGTTCCTCGATCGCCAGTTCGAGTCCGTCCGGCCAGCGCCGCCGCACCTCGGCCTGACGCACCCAGGGCAGCCTTTCGAAAGTCGCGCGCAGTTTGTCCAGATCGATCGTGAAGAAATTGCCGCGAATCGTGCTGCGCGCGACATGTTCGAGTTGTTCCCGCGTTACATGTCCAGGCGTGCTCGTGACGAACACTTCGCGCACCGGAAAAAAGGGCAAGGAGCCCGCCCACGCCAGCAGCGCGTAAATCAACCCCGTTATCGCAAACAGGAACAACAAGTCCGAGATCAGGTTGAGCAGGTCGGGCCGGTGCCAGCAACCGCTACGGGGGCGAACACGCGCCCTCCCCATGGCAAAGGAGGCGCTGACGAACGGGCGCGGGCAACGTTCAGCCATGGCCAAGGCAGGCTCCTTCGAGAATCCGCACCACCAGTTCGTCATAGCCGATGCCCGCGGCGCGCGCGGCCATGGGCACGAGGGAATGGCTGGTCATGCCTGGCGCGGTGTTCAACTCCAGAAAGTAGTGCCGCCCCGCTTCGTCCATCAGGAAGTCCACCCGGCCCCAGCCCTGCCCGCCCAACACCTGGAAAGCTTTTTTCGCGTCCGCCCGGATTTCGGCTTCCTTTTCGGGAGGGAAGGGGCAAGGGCAAAGATAACGGGTGTCGTCGCGCAGGTATTTGGCTTCGTAGTCGTAGAAATCCGCCGCCGGTTCGATCTTGACGATGGGCAGGACGTCATCGCCCAGCAGGGCCGCCGTGTATTCGCCGCCCATGATGCCTGCTTCGGCAAGCACCAACGGGTCGTGGCGCGCCGCTTCGTGGTAGGCCGCTTCCAGTTCGTCCGTCCGCGTCACCTTCACCACGCCGACCGACGAGCCTTCGCGCGCGGGCTTGACGAACAGGGGCAGGCCCAGCCTGCGCGCGACGGCGGCAAAATCGGATTGTCCGCTGAGCAATTCGTCATCGGGCACGGGCAGGCCCACGGCACGCCAGATGAATTTGGTGCGCAACTTGTCCATGCCGATGGCCGACGTCATGATGCCCGGGCCGGTGTAGGGAATGCCCATCAGTTCGAGCGCGCCCTGTATGCCGCCGTTTTCGCCATAACCGCCGTGGAGCGCGATGAAGGCGCGATCATATGCCCGCAGGCCATCCAGCGGTTCGTGCGCGGGATCGAACCGCTGGGCGTCTATGCCCTGGCGTTGCAGCGCCGCCAGCACGCCTGCGCCGCTGTTGAGCGACACCTTGCGCTCGGCGGACTGACCGCCCAGGAGTACCACGACCTTGCCGAAACGCTGTTGGTTCATGCCTGACTCACTTTGACTGACCCCGGAACGCCGCCGATGGAGCCCGCGCCCATCGTCAGCACCACGTCGCCATCCTGGGCGACTTCCAGTATCCTTGCCGCCAGATCGCCGATTTGTTCGACAAACACGGGTTCCACCTTGCCCGCCACGCGCACGGCGCGCGCCAGCGCGCGCCCGTCGGCGGCAACGATGGGTTGTTCGCCCGCCGCATAGACATCGGTGAGCAGCAGGACATCCACGCCGGAGAGCACCTTGGCGAAGTCCTCGAAGCAATCGCGGGTGCGGGTATAGCGATGCGGCTGGAAGGCCAGTACCAGCCGACGGCCGGGAAACGCGCCCCGCGTGGCAGCGAGCGTTGCCGCCATCTCCACCGGGTGATGGCCGTAATCGTCGATGAGGGTGAAGTGGCCACCGGAAGGCAGCGCGATTTCGCCATAACGCTGGAAGCGTCGCCCCACGCCCTTGAATTCCGCCAGCGCCCGCACGATGGCGTCGTCATCCACCTGAATTTCCGTTGCCACGCCGATCGCGGCGAGCGCGTTCAATACGTTGTGCATGCCCGGAATGTTGAGGGTGATCGGCAGGGTCGAGGTTGCGCCATTGACCCGCGTGACCTCGAACATCATGCGTCCGCCTTCGGCGCGGATATTGCTCGCAACGATGTTGGCATCGGGCGACAGGCCGTAGCGCACGACTTGCTTGGGCACCTGGGGCAGGATTTCCCGCACATGCGGATCGTCCTGGCAGAGCACCGCCACGCCGTAGAAGGGCAGGCGGTTGAGGAAATCGACGAACGCCTGTTTCAAGCGGCCGAAGTCATGGCCATAGGTTTCCATGTGGTCGGCGTCGATATTGGTGACCACGCTGATCACTGGGGAGAGGTAAAGGAAGGAGGCATCGGATTCGTCCGCCTCGGCGACGAGAAAATCGCCCTTGCCCATGCGGGCGTTCGCGCCTGCCGCGTTGAGGCGGCCGCCGATGACGAAAGTCGGGTCGAGCCCGCCTTCGGCGAGAATGCTGGCGACCAGGCTGGTGGTCGTGGTCTTGCCGTGGGTGCCGGCGATGGCGATGCCTTGTTTCAGCCGCATCAGTTCGGCGAGCATCTGGGCGCGCGGCACGACCGGGATGTTCGTCAGACGGGCCGCGTCGATTTCCGGATTGCCCGTCTTGACGGCGGTGGAAGCCACGACGGCGTGTGCGCCGGTAATGTTTTCCGCCGCATGGCCGATATGGACGCGAATGCCCAGGCTGGCGAGCCGTTCCGTGGTGGCGCTGGCCACGAGGTCGGAGCCGGACACCCGATAGCCCAGATTGGCGAGCACTTCGGCGATGCCGCTCATGCCGGAACCGCCAATGCCCACGAAATGAATGTTCTTGACCTTGTGTTTCATGCCCGCCCTTTGGTCACGAAGGTTTCGCAAACGTCCGCCACGTCATCGGTGGCGCGTGGCCGCGCGAGCGCGCGGGCACTGTCGGCCATGCGCCGCAGATAACCGCGGGCGGCGGCGGCATGATTCAGGATGTCTACCAGTTTTTCGGGAGAAAACACCGCTTGCGGCACGAACCAGGCCGCCTCCCGTTCGGCAAGGAAACGCGCGTTGATGGTCTGGTGATCATCGACCGCGTGCGGATACGGCACCAGGACGCTTGCCACCCCGGCGGCGGCCAGTTCGGCGATGGTCAGCGCGCCGGCGCGGCACAGCACGATATCTGCATCGGCATAAGCTGACGCCATGTCGTCGATGAAAGGGAAAAGCTCGCCCGTCACCCCTGCTGCGATATAGGCCGCGCGCAGGCTTTCGATCTGGCTTTCGCCCGCCTGGTGTACGACCCGGGGCCGGATCTCGGCCGGGATCTTCGCCAGCGCCTGGGGCACGATTTCGTTCAGCGCCGCCGCGCCCCGGCTGCCGCCCAGCACCAGCAGCTTGAGTGGCCCGCCGCAATGCGCCAGCCGCACGGCCGGCGTCGGCAGGGACAGGATTTCTTCCCGCACGGGGTTGCCCACCCAGCGCGCGCCGGGCAGGACATCCGGGAAGCCCGTCAGCACGCAACTGGCCAGCCGCGCCAGCACCCGGTTGCTCAAGCCCGCGATCGCGTTCTGTTCATGCAGCACCAGCGGGCGCCGGGTCAGCGCCGCCATCAGGCCAGCGGGAAAACTGATATATCCGCCCATGCCCAGCACCACGTCCGGGCGCACCCGGGCGAGCACCTTCCTCGCCCGCGCGCAGGCGACGAGCAATTTGAAGGGCAGGAGCAGCTTGCGCAGCAAGCCCTTGCCGCGCAGGGCGTCGAAACGCAACCATTCGACCTCGAAGCCACGCGGCGGCACCAGACGCGCCTCCATGCCATCTGGATTGCCCAGCCACACCACGCGCCAGCCGCGCGCGCGCAGCGCCCCGGCAATCGCAATGCCGGGGAAAATGTGGCCACCGGTGCCGCCGGCCATCACCAACGCGGTTTTCGTGTTCATCCGCCACCCCCGCCACATTTCAACTGCCGCACTTCCCAATCGACCCGCAACAGGATGGCGAGCGCGAGGCAGTTCGCCACGAGGCCCGAACCGCCGAAACTCATCAGCGGCAGGGTCAATCCCTTGGTCGGCAGCACACTCATGTTCATTCCCATGTTGATGAAAGCCTGCCCTCCCATCCACAAGCCGATGGCCTGCGCGACCAGTCCGGCGAAACAACGTCCAAGCACGATCGCCTCGCATCCGATGACAAAGGCGCGATGCACCAACAGGCCGAAGAGCATCACGACGGTGAACACTCCGGCAAAACCCAGTTCCTCGGCGATCACCGAAAACAGGAAATCGGTATGCGGTTCGGGCAGATAGAAAAGCTTCTCCACACTCGCGCCCAGCCCCGCGCCGAACCAACCACCGCGCTCGAAGGCAATCATCGCGTGGATGGGCTGATAACCCCATCCCGAAGGGTTGCTCCACGGGTCCATGAAACCGAACAAGCGTTCGCGGCGATAAGACGAGCCCCAGATCATCACGGCCACGCAGACCAGCGCCAGCGCGCTCAGCAACAACAACAACGCGCGGATATTGAGTCCCCCAAGAAAGAGCACGCCGAAGGCAATCGCGGCGATCACCACGAACGCGCCGAAATCGGGTTCGAAGAGGAGAAGGAGGCCCACCAGCAGGATCGCCACCAGCATCGGCAGGAAACCCCGCACGAGATTGCCCATGACGTCAAGCTTGCGCACGGTGTAATCGGCGGCATAAAGCGCGACGAACAGCTTGACGAACTCGGACGGCTGTACGTTTACCACCCCCAGCGAAATCCAGCGCCGCGCGCCCTTGACCACGTGGCCCAGTTGCGGAATCAGCACCACGACCAACAGCACGACCCCCACCATGAACAGCCAGGGCGCGAGGTGTTGCCACAATGCCATCGGCACGCGAAAGGCAAGGAGGCCAAGCGTCACGCCCACGGCCAGGAACACTCCGTGGCGAATCAGGAAATAGTATTCCCGCTCGGCGGTGAAGGCGATCGACGCTGAATAGACCATCACCAGCCCGAACAGCAACAGCAGGATTGCCGACCAGATCAACACCGGGTCGAGCACCCCCACCGGCGAACGCGGCTGAAGCATCCGAACCAGCGTGCGTCTGGCGAGATTATCGTTGTCAATGAATTTTTTCAGCATAGCTCCGAAGTGCATGACGTTTGCCACCATCATCCACGCCCTCCGGCCAGCGCCCTCACCGCGCCGACGAAAACCTCGGCGCGGTGGGCGTAATTGCGGAACATGTCCCAGCTTGCGCAGGCGGGAGAAAGCAGCACGCAATCGCCGCTTCGCGCCTGGGCCGCCAGCCAGCGCACGGCGGTTTCCAGGTCGGCAAAGGCATTCATCGGCAGCCCGCCGCCGATGGCTTGCGCAATCGCGTCCTTATCCTTGCCGATCAGGGCCACGGCGCGGCCATGCTTGTCGAGCGCCGCTTTCAGGGGGGTGAAATCCTGTCCCTTGCCGTCGCCGCCCAGCACGATGGCGACGGGTTTGCCCATGCCCTCGATCGCGGCCAGGGTCGCGCCGACATTGGTGCCTTTGGAATCGTCGACATAGAGCACGCCGTCGATCTCGGCGACCGGCTCGACACGATGCGGCAAGCCCTTGAAGGTCTTGAGGGCGGGCAGGAGCTGTTCGAGTTCGACGATGAGCGTGGCGCACAACGCCAGGGCCGCTGCCACGTTGATGGCGTTGTGCATCCCCTTGAGCGGGATTTCATCCAAGCCGATCAGGCGTTTCCGGCCAGCGCCGCCGATCAGCCAGATTGCATTTTCTTCGACGAACAAGCCCTGCGCGGGCAAATCGTCCGCGATCCGTGCGTCCGCCGCCCGCGCCTGGCATCCGTAATACCAGACGGCTTGCGGCGCTTCGACGCCCCGCAGGGAAAACCCGCCCGGCAGCAGACTGTCCCGATTCACCACATGGAATCTCGCGCCGTGAAAGACCGCGAGTTTGGCCTCACGGTAAGCCGCCATGTCCGCATGACGATCCAGATGGTCTGCGCTCAGATTGAGCACGGTTGCCGCGTGGAAACGCGCATGCGCGCATCCGGGCAACGGGCCGGTTTCCAATTGGAAACTGGACAGTTCCAGCACATGAACCTGCGGCAGATTGCCCGTATCCAGTCCGCCCATCAATGCGTCCAGCATCGAGGGCGAGATGTTGCCGCAGGCAAGCGCCGAAATCCCCACGCCGTTCAACAGATGCGCGGTCAGTGCCGTGGTCGTGGTCTTGCCGTTGCTGCCGGTGATGGCCAACACTTTCGCGCCGCAATCGATATCCCGCAGCGCGTCGATGAACAGATCGAGTTCGCCAATGACCGGCACCTTGCCGGCAACGGCGGCGAGCGCCGGGGTCGAAATCGGCACGCCCGGCGAGCGCGCGATGTAATCCGCATCGTCGAACATCTCCGCCCTGAATGGCCCGCCCACGACCTCGATTTCCGGCGCGACGGCGGCAAGCGCTTCACGGTTGGGCGGGTTTTCCCGGCTGTCGGCGACGCGCACGACTCCCCCCTGGCGATGCAGCCATTTGGCCATCGCCAGTCCGGACTCGCCGAGCCCAAGCACCAGGAAGCGTTTGCCCGCCAGTTCCATGTTCATCTCAGTTTCAAGGTCGACAGACCAAAGAGCACCAGCATGATGGTGATGATCCAGAACCGCACCACGACCTGCGTCTCCGCCCAGCCGCCCAATTCATAGTGATGATGAAGCGGCGCCATGCGGAAGATGCGCTTGCCGCCACTGAATTTGAAATAGGCCACCTGCACCATCACCGACAGCGTTTCGGCAACGAACAGACCGCCCATGATGAAGAGCACGATCTCCTGGCGCACCACCACCGCCATGATGCCGAGCGCGGCGCCGAGCGCGAGCGCGCCGACATCGCCCATGAACACTTCCGCCGGATGGGCGTTGAACCACAGGAAGCCCAGACCCGCGCCGCAGATCGCGCCACACACCACCGCGAGTTCTCCCGCCCCGGCGACATAGGGCACGCCAAGGTAGCGGGAAAAACCGGCATGGCCGGCGACATAGGCAAAGATCGCCAGCGCCCCGGCGATCAGCACCGTGGGCATGATCGCCAAGCCATCCAGGCCATCGGTCAGGTTGACCGCGTGGCTGGTGCCATTGATGACGAAATAACTCAGCACCACGAAGCCGACCGAACCCAGCGGATAGGCAACCGTCTTGAAGAAAGGCACGATCAGTTCGGTTTCGGCGGCGGAACTCGCGGTCAGGCCCAGATAGAGCGAGCCCGCGAGCGCGATCAGCGACGTCCACAGATATTTCCATTTGCTGGGCAGCCCCCTGGGGTCGCGGTGCACCACTTTGCGCCAGTCGTCGACCCAGCCGACCATGCCAAACCCCATGGTGACCAGCAGGGTCACCCAGACGTAGCCATTGCCCAGATCGCCCCACGCCAGCACGGTGACCGCCACCGCGATCAGGATCAGCACGCCGCCCATGGTCGGCGTGCCGCTCTTGGTCAGGTGCGAGCGCGGACCGTCGTTGCGCACCGCCTGGCCGATTTTTTTCTTTGCCAGCCAACGGATGACCGCCGGCCCCGTGATCAGCGCGATGGTCAGCGAGGTCAGGGCGGCCAGCACCGCGCGCAAGGTGATGTAAGCGAACACATTGAAACCGCGGATATCCTGGCTCAGCCAGCGGGCGAGTTCGAGCAGCATCAGACCCTCCCCTCCGCGCACGCCATCTCCCGGGCGACCAGCGCATCCGCCACCCGTTCCATGCGCATGAAGCGCGAGCCCTTGACCAATACCGCCGATTCGCCATCGAGCTTGTCTACCAGCGCCGTCACCAGCGCCTCGACCGTGGCGAAATGGCCGCCGCCTTCACCGAAATTGCGCGCCGCCACCGCGCTCATTTCCCCCAGTGCGTACAAACCATCCAGTCCCATGCACTTCGCGTAACCGCCGATTTCGTCATGCGCTTGCGCGCTGGCCTGCCCCACTTCGCCCATGTCGCCCAGCACCAGAAAGGTATGGCCCGGCATGAGCGCGAGCACATCGATTCCGGCCCTGACCGAATCCGGGTTGGCGTTGTAACTGTCATCGAGGATCAGAGCGCCCTTCGGCCCGGGGCGCCGTTGCAAGCGTCCGCGGGCGCCAGTAAAAGCTGCCAGACCGCGCATGACTGCGGCAAGATCCGCCCCGGCCGCGAGGCAGGCGGCGGCGGCGGCAAGCGCGTTGCGGGCGTTGTGCTCGCCTGGCACCTGCAAGACGCATTCCCCCCGGCCCCAGGGCGTATCGAGTTCGAGTCGCGCGTCCAGGCCGAGCAGCGCGCACCGCCCATGGACATCCGCCTCCGTGCCGAAACCGAAGCTCAGCGTCGGGCGGCCACGGTTGATTTCGCGCCACGCCGCACAATGCGCGTCGTCGGCATTGATCACCGCGATACCGTCGGCGTCCAGCCCTTCGTAGATGCGGCCCTTTTCCTCGGCCACGCCGGCCAGCGACCCCATGCCTTCGAGATGGGCGCGCTGGGCATTGTTGACCAGCGCCACCGTCGGCCGCGCCAGCCCCGTGAGATAAGCGATTTCGCCGGGATGGTTCATCCCCATTTCGATGACCGCCGCCTTATGATGGACGCGCAGGCCGAGCAAGGTCAGTGGCATGCCTATATCATTATTCAGATTGCCGCTCGTGGCAATCACATCATCATTGTTGCCAGTCCAGGCGCGCAGGATCGCCGCGCACATCTCCTTGACCGTGGTCTTGCCGTTGCTGCCGGTGATGCCGACCAGCGGCAGGGTGAAACCCGCCCGCCAGCCCGCCGCCAACGCGCCGAGCGCCAGCCGGGTATCGACGACGATGAGACGCGCGATGCCCGCATCGGGATGCGCGGTCTCCCAGTGTTCATCGACCATCACCGCCGCCGCGCCCGCGCTGATCGCCGCGTCGATAAAATCGTGCCCGTCGAAATTCTCGCCGCGCAAGGCGACGAAAAGCTGGCCGGGAACGATGGCCCGGCTGTCGGTGCCCACGGCGGTGAAAACGGCATCGCCCGCCACGCGCGCGCCGCGCGCGGCAAGCAAGGCCCGGGCTTCGTCCAGTGTCATCATGCCGTCACCCTTCGCCGCGCCGCGAGCGCGACCCCGGTCTGTTCGAGATCCGAAAACGGTCGTCGCTCGCCGCCTATTTCCTGATAGGGCTCGTGCCCCTTGCCCGCGAGCACGATGACGTCGTTGTCATCGGCGCGCGCCAGCGCGCAGCGGATGGCCTCGGCGCGCTCGATTACCGGCTCGGCCTCCGCGCCCGCGCCTTCGAGAATGGCATCGATGATGTCGCGCGGGTTCTCGCCGCGCGGATTGTCGCTGGTCACGATCACCCGGTCGGCAAGGCGGCGGGCAATTTCGCCCATCTGCGGACGTTTGCCGACATCGCGCTCGCCACCGCAGCCAAACACGCACGCCAGCCGTCCGCCGCGCGCGCGCGCGGTGACACGCGCCGCCTCCAACACCTTGGCGAGCGCATCCGGGGTATGGGCGTAGTCGATCACCACCAGCGGTTCGCTTTCGCCGCCGACAAGCTGCATCCGCCCGGGCGGCGGCGTGAGCGCGCGGGTTGCGCGCAAGGCTTCATCCAAGGCCACCCCGCGCGCCAACAGCGCGCCGATCGTCGCGAGCAGATTGGAGACGTTGAAATGTCCGACGAGGCGAACGTCCATCTCCCGCCGCTGCCCGGCCCATGACAGCGTAAACCGCATCCCGCTGGCGCGAGCCCGTACCGCTTCGGCGAGCAGCACCTCGCCGGAAAAACCCGCGACCCGCGCCGCCGAGGTGCCGTAGGCAATCACCCGCATGTTCCGGCTCGCCTTCAGCGCCAGTTCCAGACCGAAATCGTCATCGGCATTGATGACTGCCGTATCCAACCCGGGCAAGTCGAACAAGCGTGCCTTGGCCGCGCCGTATGCCTCCATCGTACCGTGGTAATCGAGATGGTCGCGGGTGAGATTGGTGAAGATCGCCACGTCGAAACGGACGCCATCGATCCGCCCCTGATCGATGCCGATCGATGACACTTCCATCGCCGCAGCATCTGCTCCGGCGCGGACGAAAGTCGCCAGCTCGCGGTGCAGTTCGCACACATCCGGCGTGGTGTTGATGCTGGCGGCAAGCTCGCCGGGAAAACCGCTGCCCAGGGTACCGATGACCCCGCAACGCCCGCCCAAGGTTTGAATCGCCTGTGCCAGCCACTGGCTGATCGAAGTCTTGCCGTTGGTGCCGGTCACCCCGACCAGCCAGAGTATCCTCGATGGATGGTGATAAATCGCATCCGCCAGTTCCCCGGCGCACGCGCGCAACCCTTTGACCGCGACCAATGGCCGCGCCGAAACCGGCGGGCAAAAACCATCGCCATCCTCATGGAGCACCGCTGCGGCGCCGCGGGCAAACGCGTCGCCAATGAATTGCCGGCCGTCGCGCGTCGCACCCGGCCAAGCTGCGAACACGTCGCCCTCGCTCACCCGGCGCGAATCGGCGGTCATGCCCGCTGGTATGACTCCAGCATTAGCGAGCATGGCAAGCAACCTGGCGGCCGTCATCGCCGGCCCTCCGCCCGCAGCGCGGTCAATTGCAGCGGCGCAACCGGCGCGTCGGTTGCCACGCCCAGTGTGCGCAGCGAACCTTCGATCACCTTCGCAAACACCGGCGCCGCCACCACGCCACCGTAGCCCCCCTCGGAAGGCTCATCGATCATCACCGCCACGATCAGGCGAGGGTTCGACACCGGCGCAAAACCGATGAAGGACGAGATGTATTTTTTCGTATACACCCCGTTTTCGATCTTGTTGGCGGTTCCCGTCTTGCCGGCTACCCGATAGCCCTCTACCCGGGCACGGGTTCCCGTGCCGCCGGGCGCAACCACCGACTCCAGTATCTTGCGCATTTCGCGCGCGACCTCGGGCGAAAACACGCGCGTGGGCACGGGGGGTTTGTCCAACTTGACCAGCGACAGGGGCAGCAATTCGCCATCGCGGGCAAAAGCGAGATAGGCGCGCGCAATCTGGATAAAGGTCACGCTGATGCCATGGCCATAAGACATCGTTGCCTGCTCGATGGGCCTGGTTCCTCTTGCCGGACGCAATTTGCCGCTCGCCTCTCCCGGAAAGCCGCTGATATTGAGCTTCGAGCCAAAACCAAGGTCGGAATAGAGCTTCCACATCTCCGCCGCGGAAAATTGCAAGGCCATCTTGGCAGTGCCGATGTTGGAGGATTTCTGGACCACCTCCGCCACGGTCAGAATGCCATGTGGGCTGGAATCCGAAATCTTCTCCCCGTCGACGTACATCGAACCTGGGCTGGTATCGATCCGCGTGCCGGCCGTGAAGCGCCCGCTCGCCAACGCATGCGCCACGGCAAATGGCTTCATGACCGAACCGGGCTCGAAAGCGGCGGAAAAGGCACGGTTGCGCATCATTTCATCCTCGGGGGCGAAACTGGCGCGATTGTTGGGGTTGAACGTCGGCGCATTGACCAGGGCCAGTATCTCGCCGGTCTGGACATCGATCACCACGATGGAACCGGCCTGGGCGCGGTGGGTATGCATGGCTTCGTGCAGGGCGGAATAGGCCAGGCGTTGGAGCTTGGCATCTATCGACAACACCACGTCCTGACCGTTGCGCGGCACGCGGGGAGCGGCTTCCTGCTGGCCGCCGCGCGGCATGGGGTCGACTTCCTCGACGATCTGTTTCCGGCCATCCCTGATCACCCAACGCTCGCCCGCGCGGCCGGCGAGCAATTCCTCGTAAGCCTGTTCGATCCCCGCCCGCCCGCGCTCAGCCATGTCGGTATAACCGATGATATGCGATACGAGTTCATTTTTGGGATAAAAACGACGGTATCCGTCTTCCTGGTCAATACCGGGAAGTTCGAGCGCCATGACCTGCTCGGCGATTTCGGGCGAAATCTGGCGTGCGAGGTAGGTCGGCTTCTGTTCAAGCCTGGGCGTGATCAGCTCATTGATTTCCGCGACGGTCATGCCCAGCAATTGGGCCAACTGGCGCCACTTCGCCGGCGAGGCGTGTTCCAGCAAATCCGCCATGCCGATGCTCGCGCCCGCGATTCCCCCCTGGACGATGGCGCCCGCGCCGTTCATCACGCCGCTACAAGTTCCCGTCACCAGCGGAGCCACCGTCATCCCGCGCTCCTTGATGACTCTCGGTTTCACCCATATGGATTTCACGGGCACGCTCAGCGCCAGCACGGTACCATGACGATCGGTAATTCGTCCGCGGTCCACGGGCATATCGAGAACACGCACATAAACCAATCGCCCATGCTGACGCAATTTCCTGGTGTCCTCGTCGTCGACGGTTTGCAGGTAGAACGAGCGCCCCAGCAACAACAGCGCCCCGGCAAGCAGGCAGAGCAAGACAAAATACGCGCGCCACACCGGCAGATCGAGCTGGAGCACCGGATTGTGGTTGTAGGTGAAGGCTTTCGTCATGATCTTCCCTTCAGCACGATGATTTGCCCTGAACGCGGCGACAACATTTTCAATTGCTCGCGCGCGCGCTGCTCGATCTGTCCATGCTCCGCCAGCGAGCTTTCCTCCGCCTCGAACTGACCCTGCTCCACTTCCAGGCTGCGGCTGCGCCCCTGCTCATGCTCCAGAGCAATATGCAGCTTGCGGGCGTGGTGTTGCGAAGCCACGATGCCCAACGCGCTGGCGGTCAGCAGCACCACCAGCACGGTCACGAACACGGTATCGAGCCGAATCATGCCGCCACCCCCACGCGTTCAGCCACCCGCAACACCGCGCTTCGCGCGCGCGGATTGGCCGCGATCTCGCCCTGACTCGGCCGACGCGCCCGGCCCACCAAGGTAAGCCGGGGAGAAGGCAGATCCGCCGCCCGCAACGGCAGGCGCGCGGGCAATTGCGGTGGACGCGATTCATTACGCATGAAACGCTTGACGATGCGGTCTTCGAGCGAATGGAAACTGATCACCACCAGCCGCCCGCCCTGGCGCAGACGATCGACCGCGACCGGCAAGACCCGGCTCAGCTCTTCGGTTTCCTGATTAATGAAAATCCGTAGAGCTTGAAAACTCCGTGTCGCCGGATGCTGCCCCGGCTCGCGTGTGCGGACCGCTTTTTCCACGAGCGCGGCAAGTTGTCCAGTGGTCGCAATAGCCCCCCCCGTCCGAGCAGTTGCAATCGCCGTTGCAACCGCATGAGCAAACCGTTCCTGTCCATATTTACTAAGCACCTCGGTAATTTGGGCGGCGGGGGCTTCCGCCAGCCACTGCGCCACGGTCTGCCCGCGGCTGGTATCCATGCGCATGTCGAGCGGCGCATCGAAACGAAAACTCATCCCGCGTGCGGCGTCATCGAGTTGAGGCGAAGACACCCCCAGATCGAGCAGCACGCCATCGACTCCGGCAATACCAAGGCGGTCGAGCATCACGCCCAGTTCGGAAAACGGTGCGTGAATGAGCTCGAAGCGCGGATCATCGATGACCCCCCCGGCCGCGATCGCCTCGGGATCGCGGTCGAACGCGATCAGCCGCCCCTCCCCCAGACGCGCGAGCACGGCGCGGCTATGACCACCACGGCCAAAAGTGCAATCGACGTAGACCCCCCCGGCGCGCACGGCAAGCGCGTCGATTGCCTCGGCAAGCAGCACGGAGAGGTGGGACAAGGTGGCATTCATATTGGCAGTTTCTCGAATCCGGGCGGCAAGCCTGTTTCGTACATCGCGTTCATCTCGGCCTGCTGTTCTTGCCAGCGGGCATCGGACCACAGTTCGAAATGCGGACCCTGTCCTACCAGCCAGACCTGTTTTTCAAGCTTGGCCTGGGTGCGCAGCGCGGGCGGAATCAACACCCGCCCGGAAGCGCTATCCAGTTCCAGTTCCTCCGCCAAACCCAACAGCATGCGTTTGAAGGTACCCGTGTGCTTGTCCAAGCTGGACATGCCCGCGATCTGGGCACGTATCGGTTCCCACACTTCGACGGGAAAAATGAGCAGGCAGCCGTGCGGATGAGCAGTGATGACCACTCGCCCATCCACCGCCAACGCCTCACGATGCCGCGCCGGAATTGCAAGGCGCCACTTGGCATCGAGGCTGAGCACTGAAGTTCCCTGGAACACGCCCTGGGCCACTCTCGATCCCCCAATCGCCGCGGGTCACCAAGCAAAAGACACAAAATGGCACCCATAGAATCGCGATTGTCCGATAAAGCCACGGGAAAAGGAATAGCTTTCTGGACTGCTCGTCAAGAACATCAAAAAAATCGTTTAATTTCAATGAGTTACAATATACCTCGTTGTGACTGAGGGCGTGCCCTCATGAGTGGGAAACCGTGTCACGACGAAGACATTCATCGTGACGCATCAATTTAATCAATAAAATCATCTGGTTAGCAGAAGATTGAGGGCTGTGGGCAGATTTTTTGCCGACGGCTTTGCCACCGCAGATTGATTGTCATCTGTCATTGGTCTCCCGACATTTGCCCCCCTGACGATATAATTTCCAGCATTTCCATCCCTTTCGCGAGTCTCGCCATGTCCCGCAAGAAACTGCCCATCGGCATCCAGACCTTCGCCAAGATCCGCGAAGCGGATTACTACTACGTCGACAAAACCGCCTTCGCCCTGAAGATGATCGAAGAAGGCACCGCCTATTTCCTCTCCCGCCCTCGCCGCTTCGGCAAAAGCCTGTTCCTCGACACCCTGGCGGAATTGCTCGCGGGCAACGAACCCTTGTTCCGGGGCCTCTTTTGCCACGACAAATGGGATTGGAAGATCAAATATCCGGTGATTCGCATCAGTTTCGCCGAAGGCATCATGGGAAGCCGGGCGAAGCTGGAAGCGCGCATTCATCGCATCCTGGCGGAAAACGAGCGTCTCCTGGGCGTCGAAAAAGATGAAGGAGATATTCCCGACCGTTTCATCGCCCTGATCCAGGCGGCGGAAGCCAAGTTCGGCCAGCGCGCTGTCATTCTCGTCGACGAATACGACAAACCCATCCTCGATAACCTCACCAAACCCGATCTCGCCATCGCAATGCGCGACGGCTTGCGCAATCTTTATTCAGTCATCAAGGGGCAGGACGCGCACATCAAATTCGCTTTTTTGACCGGCGTCTCCAAATTCAGCAAGGTCAATATCTTTTCCGGTCTCAACAATCTCTCGGACATCACCCTGGATGCGGAATATTCCAACATTTGCGGCTACACGGACGCGGATGTGGACACGACCTTCGCGCCCGAACTCGAAGGGCTGGACAGGGACAATATCCGCCATTGGTACAACGGCTACAA
>JAITCV010000013.1 GCA_031282905.1 Azoarcus sp.
GATGTCAGCCATTGCCTTGCCCCCTTCGCCTTGCCGCAATACACCCTGCATCAACACGCGGACCTTGGCTTGACGCTGCGCGCGCGCGTGCTGGATCAGGAAGCCCGCCTCGCCGCCGCTTTGCGAAAACTGTTCGGGGATGCCATCCGGATCGAAATGGCGTCCTTGCCCATGGGCGACAAGCTCATCCAATACACGAGCGATGTGCCGCAGCCATGAAACTGAATTCCTTCAGTTGGAGCTCGTCAGGAGCGAGGTCGGCAAATCAGCGCAGACCACGCAGCGCGGGTCCTTGCCAAAGCTCACGCTGCGCCATTCCATCGTCAATCCATCGAGCAGCAGCAGACGCCCGGTCAGGGGGGCGCCGATGCCGCAGATCAGCTTCAATGCCTCGGCAGCCTGCATGGCGCCGATGATGCCTGTCAGCGGCGCGAAGATGCCGACCACCGCGCAACGCATTTCCTCGACGTTCTCTCCTTCGGGGAACAGACAGTGATAACAGGGAGAATCCGCCCGCCGCGGATCGAAGACCGAAATCTGGCCGCTGAAGCGGACCGCCGCGCCCGAGACCAAGGGAATACGATGTTTGACGCAGGCACGATTGACGGCATCGCGCGTCTTGAAATTGTCACAGCAATCAAGCACCACATCGACATCGGCAATCAAGGCGGCCAGCCGCTCTCCGCTCAGGCGTTCGACGATGGGCACGACGGTGACTTCCGGATTGGCGCTCGCCAGGGCGGCCTGGCCCGACAGCGCCTTCGTCTGTCCGACGCGGTCTTGCGTGTGCAGAATCTGCCGTTGCAGGTTGGTGATGTCTACCGTGTCGCCATCGGCCAGGGTAATCCTGCCGACGCCCGCGGAGGCAAGGTACAGGGCCGCAGGCGATCCAAGGCCACCAGCCCCGATGATCAATACATGCGCGGCCATGATGCGCGCCTGGCCTTCTATACCAATAGGGTCAAGCAGGATATGCCGACTATAACGGAGAAGTTGTTCGTCGTTCATGAAATGGAGATGGGAAAACGGACCGCGGACAGTACAACAGACCGATGCGCATCATATCAGGGGAGCCGCCAGCCGCTCGATGACTGTTTCTTTTCCCTGATTCCATTTCCAGATCATCGGTGACTTTGTCGACTTCGCCTGTCGTCGGCTCGTTTCCTGTCCCCGGGCACTGCATCACAACATGGATGCGCGACCGACATCGCATCGATCCGCCATGACCATCTATGCCACATGAACAACCGCCGCGTCGGCGCATATCCCGTCCTCGGCCGCCTGGGCATCCCGGCGCGGCGCTTCGCCTCCGGGGTCGTCGCCCGGCGTGGTGGGGAAAATCGGCGTGGGCGCCGCCGCGCTCACCGGCAGATCGTCATCGGACAGAAAGCCCCCCGCCTGACCGGACCACAGGCGATGATACACGCCACCCAGGGCGAGCAAGCCGGCGTGCTTGCCGTCTTCGACGATGCGGCCCTGATCGAACACCAGGATGCGATCGAGATGAGCGATCGTGGAGAGCCGGTGCGCGATGACGATCACCGTCTTGTCGCGCATGACTTCGTCCATCGTTTCCTGGATCGCCTTTTCGGTGACCGAATCCAGGCTCGCGGTTGCTTCATCGAGGATCAGGATCGGCGCGTTTTTCAAGATCACCCGCGCGATGGCGATGCGCTGGCGCTGCCCGCCGGAGAGCTTCACCCCGCGCTCGCCCACCATGGACCGATATCCCTCGTCCATCTGGGAGATGAACTCGTGGGCGTGGGCCTTGCGCGCAGCCTCGACCACCTCCTCGTCGCTTGCCTCCATGCGTCCGTAGCGGATGTTTTCCAACAAACTGCGATGGAACAAGCTGGGGTCTTGCGGAATCAGGCCGATCTGGGCGTGCAGGCTTTCTTGGTGCATCAGGCGGATATCCTGGCCGTCGACGAGGATGCGCCCTTGCTGGGGATCATAGAGACGCAGCAACAGGTTTACGAAACTGGACTTGCCGGAGCCGGAAAACCCGACCAGTCCGACGCGCTGCCCGGCGGGGATGCGCAGGTTCAGCTCGTTGAAAATGCGCTGGCCCTCGCCGTAGCCGAACCCCACGCCGGAGAATTCGATCTCGCCGCGCAGGATGACAGCGGGCTTGGCTTCCGGCGCGTCCACCACTTCGTGCGGGCGGATGAGGACATGCACGCCGTTATGGACGTTGCCGATGAATTCGAAGAAATCCAGGAAGCGGCGGCTCAGATTGCGCGCCTCGTTGATGATGTGCAGCGCCAGGCCGGTGGCGAGCACGAATTCGGCCACGCCGATCCGCCCCTGCCCCCAGAGCTCGAGCGAATACCACAGGATGCCGATCTTGAGCACGGCGGCGGCGCAGAACTGGAACCATCTTACCCGTTCCGAATACCACATCGCGCGCCGCACCGCTTTCAGTTCAATGGTGAGTTGCTCATCGAGATAGGCGCGTTCGAAGCCGAGGCGGGCGAACAGGCGCGCGGAAAAGAGATTCGTCACCGAATCCACCAGCTTGCCCGTGGTGGCGCTGCGCGCCGCGGCGCTTTTGACCGCGTAAGGTCGACAACGCATCGCCAGCCACCAGGACAGAAAGACGAAAACCACGGCCCAGGCGAACACGAAGAGCGCAAGGTGCGTATGGGCCTGGAACAGCAGCGCGATCGAGACGCCAAAGACGATGAACACCGGCCAGAAATCGAAGAGGATGGCCCATGAAATCTGGTTGACCGCGACCGAGGTTTCGCTGATGCGATGAGCCAGGGCGCCCGCGAAATTGTCACTCAGGTAGCGATGGGAGTGTTGCTGGAGCCAGGCATAAAGCGCGCGGGTAACCGCCTGCCGCTGCACGGGCGCGAAATAGAACTGGAGCGCGCCGGAGGCGCGGCTGAGCACGACTTCGCCCAAGGCCAGGGCGATGAAAAAAATGAGCGGCGTGCGCAGCGTCCCGATCCAGTCGCCGTCAAAGTGGTCGCCGAGTTGGGTGACGTGACGGATGATTTCGGCGATGGCATAGGGCAACAGGATGCCGCAAGCCGCGTGACCGCTTTCCAGCGCGAACATGCTGAAATACCAGGCGAAGCGCTCGCGGACGAAATGCAACACGAAAAACAGCGGCGAAGCGGGCAAATCCGGCGCTTGGGGGGAGCGCTGGCCAATGGGAAAGGCGGAAGATTTCATGTTTCAAGGCAGTCGGTTACCGGCGGTAGCGCCGCCGCGAATTGATTCGAAAAACGCAATTGGCCGCGGCATTCGTCATCCGTGGCCCCCGGGACATGACAACCGTGCCGCAAACCCGGAATGATGCAGACAAAATCATACGGCCTTGTTGCCCAGTGGATGAGCCGATATGTGAAGCAAATTGCAAACCACGCGCCGGATGAGCAAACCAGGGCGCGTTGGCGCGGCAACCGTATCGTTTCGAGGTTGCTGCGAGGGGAATCACTCCCGTGCGATATCTTCACGAAGGATCGAGGCGTGACAACACGGCGAATACTTGCCACAGGCATCGAAACCCAGAGGGGCTGCATATATTCGACATCCTGAAGCGCGCGGGATTTTCCGCTTGCTTCAGGAGCTTGGATTTGCCCTGTTTCCAGTGCGAGGCCCGGTGTAACCGTAAGCGTTTGGTGTTGCCGCAATGAATGGCCGAAGGGAATGCGCTTTCTGCTTCTTTTACGCAGCCACAGCCAGGGGCGACGTATGCACGGGTTCCCGCCGCCAGCGTATCCGATCCAGCCCGTCGATGACGATGCGATCGCATTGCGCCGGATCGATGCCCGGGACTTCCCGCAAACGGTGCAGACCGCGCGTCTCGGTACGCTGGGACGCGGCGCGGTACAGCCACCTCGCCCCGGCGAGGATGGCGGCGGTTTCTCGCGTCTCCACGACTTCACGCACATCGCCGCCGAGCAGACTGTCGCCGTATTGCGTCCAGATGCGGTCGAGGGTGTGGAGCGAGGCGGCAATTCCGTTCAGGCTGCGAAAAACGTTTTTTTCTATCGGCAGCACTTCGGCTTGCACCGCGTGTCTCAATTCCCTGACTTCTTCAATGGGACGAACGCTGCCGGCAGCGCGCAGACCGATACGCCCCAAGCCAATGGCCGGACGGCGGCGCGCCTCGTCCCCGCCGTCGGCGGCGAAGGCGCTTGCCGCCGCGCCTGCCCATTCGCCCGAAGCCAGGCACCATGCCACCGCCGGGCCAGCGCCGCTCATCTGGGCACCGGTCATGTGGGTACGATCGGTCACGTCGCCGACCGCATACAGCCCCGGCACGCCCGTCGCACCCTCGGCGCTCACCGCCAAACCGCCCACCCCGCGCACATGGCCTTCATAAAACAATTTCAATGGGAATTTTTCCTTGAAAGGATCGATTCCGGCGCGATCGAAAAACTGGAACAAACTCACGACACGGCGCGCGGATTGTGACATCTCCGGACGTCCGCGATTGATGATGGCATAAGCGCCGCCTGTCTCCATGATCGCCCGCGCCACATCCGGCACCGCGCCCCAGCCGTTGCCCGGCAATTCACGCCCAATGGCATCATAAAAAGTAGCGCTGCCGTACCAGAAGCCCTTGGTCGTTTGGCTACCGGCGGGTGAGATGCCATAGTGGCCGCTGAACTCCATGCCGACGAGGCTGGCCCCTGCCTCGACGCCAAAAAGATGCCCGTCGCCAACGATGCCGTTGGTTCCCATTGCTCCCGAACGAAAAGCATTGCCGCCCGTCGCCAGGATGACGGCTCCGGCGCGCACGGCCCAGCTTTCCCGGTTCTGGCGATTGACCCCGGCAGCGCCGGTGATGACGCCGTCGCTACTCAGCAATTCCAGCGCCGGACTGTGATCGAGGATGCGCACCCCGGCCTTGAGCAGGGCGACCCGCAGGAAATGCATCGAATATGGACCATCGAAACTGGTCAGGCGCGGCAAGGCCGAGACATTGCCGAACGGATTCCAACGCACGGCGTTGGTCTGGAAACCCATCTCTTTCAGGCGCAAGCCGATGCGATAGGCTTCGTCATAGACGCGGCGCACCACATCGAGATCGTCCAGACCGGCGGCAGTGGCCGTCCGGGCACGCACCGTTTTCTCGTTGTATTCGGGGTCGTCCGGCAAGGTGTGCGAGCCGCCAACGGTTGCGGCGGCGACCACCCCGGCTGTGCCGACGTAGCCTTTTTCAGCCAGGATCACACTGGCTCCGGCGCGGCGCGCGGCCAATGCCGCCCAAGCGCCGGCAATGCTGCCGCCGATGACAAGAACATCGGTCGTGAGATGGATGTGGTGGCTGTCGCTGTCGACTGTTTCCTGCTGCGGATAAAAACTCATGATGTCGTTTCCTGTCGCGTGTAATGTGTATTTGCCGTTCCTTGCCCCCCCCGTTTCGCAGGTCGGGCACGCCGGGCATTTGGGTGGCACCAGGGGCACTCAGGGGGCCAGGGGCGTACTCAGGGGCGCTGCGGCACGGGTGCCCAGCCGGAATTGCGCACGTAACTGCCGATGAAGCCCCGCGCTGCCAGTTCGGTGGCCGACAGGGCCGGATCGGGCACGGAATACGGCGAGACGTAAAGCGCATTGACCGGACAGTAGACTTCGCACAGGAAACAGGTATGGCATTCGTCCCGGCGGGCAATCACCGGCAATTCGCCGGGAAGGCTGTCGAAGACTTCGTTCGGACATGCCTTCACGCATTTGTCACAGCGGATGCAGCGATCTTCGAGAATCAATTCGATCATGACTGGTCCATGGCGAGTGTCGCCATCTCGTTTGCGCCATGTTGGAAACAGCCGGAATGGCCTTTCTGCAAGCATGGCTCCATAGATGCAAAGCAAAAACAGTACCATGGTCGAAGATCAATCACTTGCGACAAAAGATGATGGCGACACAGCAATATTGCTGGATTCGCTGCGGCAAATGCAGCAAATGTGCTGCGCACAGAACACCCCGTACCCCCCGCCTCGGGACGGTCGGGAAACAGGAACAGCAAATATCCCGCTGCGCATGATGGAAACCCAAGCTTTCTCCCCGCAGGGGCAAAACAGGGGTTTTCCTGTCTTGATTGAGCGCGAAAGAAAAACGGGTTGTCGGAGTTTCCTTCTCGCTCGAAAAAAGGTCGCCGTTTGCGCCAAACGTTACGGGCGCGATCAGGCATTCCGCAATGAAGCAATGATGCCCCGGGCGCAGGCGACGCCCGCGCGCGCGGCGGATTCCAGCGTGGCCGGATAATCGCTGGCCACGTAGTCGCCCGCCAGCCAGAGACCGGGCAAAGGTGTGCTGGCGGCG
>JAITCV010000033.1 GCA_031282905.1 Azoarcus sp.
TTCGGTATCGAGGGCGGCGCGGCGGCAGGCAGGAAATTCATCGAAGGCGTCGAATTCCTTTCGCATCTGGCCAACGTCGGCGACGCGAAAACGCTCGTCATCCATCCTGCCTCGACGACGCACCGCCAGATGAGCGAGGAACAACAGATCGCCGCCGGCGTCCCGCCCGACCTGGTGCGCCTCTCGGTCGGCCTCGAGACCATCGACGACATTCTCTGGGACATCGACCACGCGTTGTCGAATGTCTGATGGCCTCCATGGGGCGAGGTGGGTGGCGTCGGTTTTGTAGGTTGGATAAGCCGCAGGCGCAATCCGACAATCGTTCATCACTGGCGCGAAGCGCCGCTGTTCTTTGATTTCTTTGATTTGCGATGCTGCGCATCGTGGGAACGGATGTCGGATTACGCCTTCGGCTCATCCAACCTACCAAACCTACGAAACCACGGGGTTCCTCCACTTTGGATTGCACCCCATCTGTTTCCTGATCTCGACGTTTCCTCGCATGCGTCGTAGAATCCGCCCTCTGCCGAGGGGCGTTGCAACCCGGGGACGGGCCAGGCTCGGCAAGAGATCAAACGGCGCTCGCAAACCTTTTGCCGGTTTGCGGCGCCGTTTGTCTTGCGCTGGCCCGGCGATGAAAGAAGGATATTGTCATGCAAGCTGACCGTAGCGCGGAACTTCGCCAACTGCTCGCCCAACGCATCCTCATCCTCGATGGGGCGATGGGCACCATGATTCAGCAGCACAATCTGAGCGAGGCCGATTACCGCGGCGACCGTTTCCAGGATCACCCGAAAGAACTGAAGGGCGACAACGATGTGCTTGTCCTCACCCGGCCGGAAGTGGTGAGCGGCATCCACCGCGCTTATCTCGATGTGGGCGCGGACATCATCGAAACCTGCTCATTCAATGCCACCCGCGTTTCCCAGGCCGACTATGGCCTGTCCGAATTCGCCTATGAGCTGAACTTCGCCGCCGCGCGCATGGTGCGTGAATTGTGCGATGAATATACCGCCCGCAATCCGCGAAAGCCGCGTTTCTGCGCCGGGGTGCTCGGACCGACCTCGCGCACGCTGTCGATTTCGCCCGATGTCAACGACCCCGGTTTTCGCAATATCGATTTCGATACCCTGTCCAGCGATTACCACGACGCGGCCCGTGGGCTGGTCGATGGCGGCGCGGACATCCTGCTGATCGAGACCGTGTTCGACACCTTGAACGCCAAGGTGGCGGTGTTCGCAATAGAACAACTGTTCGAGGAACGTGGCCAGCGCCTGCCGGTGATGATCTCCGGCACGATTACCGACGCCTCCGGGCGCACGCTCTCGGGGCAGACCGCGGCAGCGTTCTGGAATTCACTCGCCCACGCCCGTCCGTTGTCGTTCGGCTTCAACTGCGCACTGGGCGCGAAAGATCTGAAGCCGCATGTCGCCACGCTTTGCAACATATGCGATTGCTATGTATCGGCCCACCCCAACGCCGGTTTGCCCAATCCGCTCGCGCCCACAGGCTATGACGAAACCCCGGAACAGCTTGCTGCCGAAATCGCCGACTGGGTGAAAGACCGGCTGGTCAATATCGTCGGCGGCTGCTGCGGCACCACGCCCGCGCATATCGCCGCGATCGCCCAAACAGTTGCGGCCAGCGCCGAATCCGTCGCGCCTCGCGCCTTGCCCCGGCTCGAACCCAGACTCAGGCTGGCCGGGCTGGAGCCATTCGAGCTTGGGCCGGACAGTTTGTTCGTCAATATCGGCGAGCGCACCAACGTCACCGGCTCGCGCGCCTTCGCACGGATGATCGCGGAAGGCCGTTATGACGATGCGCTCGTGGTCGCCCGCCAGCAGGTGGAAAACGGCGCCCAGGTCATCGATGTCAACATGGATGAGGCGATGCTCGATTCGCCCGCGGCGATGGCGCGTTTCCTCAAGCTCGCCGCCGCCGAACCGGATATCGCCCGGGTGCCGGTGATGGTCGATTCGTCACGCTGGGAGGTGATCGAGGCCGGACTCAAATGCATCCAGGGCAAGGGCATCGTCAATTCGATCTCGCTCAAGAACGGCGAAGCGGAATTCCTCCATCATGCCCGGCTCACCCGCCGCTACGGCGCGGCGGCGGTGGTCATGGCCTTCGACGAGGAGGGGCAGGCCGATAGCGTGACGCGCAAGATCACGATTTGCGCGCGCGCTTACCGCTTGCTGATCAGCATCGGTTTTCCGCCCGAGGACATCATCTTCGACCCCAATATTTTCGCGGTCGCCACCGGCATCGAGGAACACGACAACTACGCGGTGGATTTCATCGACGCGGTGCGCTGGATCAAGGCCAAGCTGCCTCATGCCCACACTTCGGGCGGCGTATCGAACGTCAGTTTCAGTTTCCGCGGCAACGACGCGGTGCGCGAGGCGATTCATTCCGTATTCCTCTATCATGCCATCCGCGCCGGGCTGACGATGGGCATCGTCAATGCTGGAATGCTTGGAGTGTATGACGAAATCGATCCCGCGCTGCGTGGCAAGGTCGAGGATGTGGTGCTCAACCGCCACCCCGGCGCGGGCGAGGCGCTGGTCGAATTCGCCCAGACGGTAAGAGAAGGCAAGAGCAGGGCCAGCGGCCCCGATCTCGGCTGGCGGCAGCAATCCGCCGAAGAGCGGCTCAAATATGCGCTGGTAAAGGGCATTACCGATTTCGTCGTCGCCGATACCGAAGAAGCGCGGGCGCGCCTGGAAGCGGAGGGCAAGCCGCCGCTCGCGGTGATCGAAGGTCCGCTGATGGCGGGGATGGAAGTGGTCGGCGACCATTTCGGCGCGGGCAAGATGTTCCTGCCCCAAGTGGTGAAATCCGCGCGGGTAATGAAGCAGGCGGTCGCCCACCTCGTGCCGTTCATCGAGGCGGAGAAGGCCAGGAGCGGTGCGACGAAAAAAGGCGTCATCATCCTTGCCACGGTCAAGGGCGATGTTCATGATATTGGCAAGAACATCGTCGGAGTGGTGCTGGCCTGCAACGGCTTTGAAGTGATCGACCTCGGGGTGATGACGCCCGCCGACAAGATTCTTGCCGCCGCGCGCGAGCATTCGGCGCAAATCATCGGCCTTTCCGGGCTGATCACGCCCTCGCTCGAGGAAATGAGTTCGGTCGCGGCCGAGATGGCGCGCCAGGGGTTCGAGATTCCATTGTTGATCGGCGGCGCGACCACCAGCCGCGCCCATACCGCGATCAAGATCGCGCCCCACTATCCGCAGCCGGTGGTCTATGTGCCGGACGCTTCACGCGCGGTCGGCGTGGTGACCTTGCTGCTGTCGGAGACGGCCACCACCGGCTTTCGCGCGAAACTGGCCGCCGATCAGGCGCAAATCCGCGCGCGCCACGCCGAGAAAGAGGTCCGCCCCCACATCAGTCTGGCAGCGGCGCGGGCCAACGCGCTGAAGACCGCCTGGCGGAGCGCGCCCGCCTGCGATTGCGCAGTGCATGCGCGAATGGAGGGCTATACGCCGCCCGAACCCAAAATGACGGGATTGTGCGCATTGAGCGTCGATCTGGAAAGCCTGCGCGCCTACATCGACTGGGAGCCATTTTTCAAAACCTGGGATCTGGCCGGACGTTTTCCACAAATTCTTGACGATGCCGTGGTCGGCGAGGCGGCGCGCGGCGTCTACCGTGATGCCATGACCATGGTCGACGAAATCATCGCCGGACGCTGGCTGGAGGTAAAAGCGGTATTCGGCCTTTTTCCGGCGGCGAGCGTGGGCGACGACATCGAATTCCATGACGACGAGGCGCGCTCGAGCTTGCGGATGACCTGGCATGGCCTGCGTCAGCAACACGAGCGCCCCGCGGGCAAGGCGAATCTATGCCTGGCCGATTACATCGCGCCCAAGACCACGGGCGTGCGGGATTGGTGCGGCGCGTTCGCGCTCACCGCCGGTCTGGGCATCGAGGCCAAACTCGCCGAATTCGCCGCCGCCCACGACGACTACCGCTCCATCATGCTGAAGGCGCTTGCCGACCGCTTTGCCGAAGCCTGCGCCGAGTGGCTGCACGAGCGGGTGCGCAAGCAATACTGGGGCTATGCCGCCGACGAGGCGCTCGATGGCGCGGGCCTGATCCGCGAGGACTATCGCGGCATCCGCCCCGCCCCCGGTTATCCGGCTTGCCCGGATCACACCGTGAAACAGGCGCTGTTCGAATTATTGGACGCGCCCAAGAACGCCGGGATGATGCTTACCGAATCGATGGCGATGAGTCCGGCGGCAAGCATCGCGGGGTTTTATTTCTCGCATCCGCAAAGCCGTTACTTTGCCATCGGCAAGATTGGCCGCGACCAGCTTGAGGATTGGGCGGCGCGCAAGGGAATGGACGTGGACGCGGCGGCACGGTGGCTGGCGCCGGTGTTGTGATGTAGGTTCGATTCATGTGAAACCCGTTGGGCATTTCATCCGGAAGAGAAACATCATGCCAAGCTTGCTTCGTCTTCGGTCATGACCATTTTGAGCCGCGACGGCCCGGATTTCGACTTCGTAGCCTTGCGCGCGCCGCATGAATGAAATCCCACCCCGGCCCACGGGGGAGAGAACGATACCGGGCGCGCGGTTTGCATATTGACTATCCTCTGAACCTCACTTTACCTCCCAACTCACATTGCCACCTTCGGCGTAGGCTTTTTGCGCTGGCTGGTACATGCGCCAATAGCGCACTGGGGGCAGGACGAAATGGCCGGTTTGCCCAACGCGGAGCAGGTGGCGAAGCACGACGGGGGCATCCGGCGTGAGGTATTCGATCGGCACGCCGTAACGGTCGCGGTGTTCTTCGGCACGGCTGCGGGCGATGGGGGTGGCGTTGTTTTCCGGGTCGGCTTCCGGGTCGATGAGGCTCACGCCCCAGGTGCCGCGCTCGATGTTCGCGCCCGGTGGCAGGGGAATTTCGACGATGCCGTAATGCAGTGTGCTGCTGGCTTCGAGGTGGATTTCGTCAAGGTAAAGATTCTGCGCGGAGAGCGCCTCGCCGGGGGGGACGGGCACGGCGGCGTAGCTGGCTTTGCCTTCCTTGAAATCGCGGCGTTCCAGACGAAAGATCTGGCGCTCGATGGTGACCGGCAAGGTGCTGTCGCTGCTTTCTCGCGCATCGAAACGCAGCGCCACCATGGAGGCGGCGGACGCTTTGTCCAGGGTCAGACTTGCGGGCAAGGGTTGGTCGCTGGGCCAGCGCCAGATTTTCTGGCCGAAGCGGCTGTCGGTGTCGACTTGCCAGTCGCGGTCGACAGGCTGGATGGCGGCGTTGTCACGGACGGCGAGGGCGCCGCCGAGCGCCTTTTGCGTCCACACCAGGGTGAGGGCGCGATCCAGGGTCGGGGTGCTTGCGCTGGCCGAGGCGAGCGTGCTGGCCACAGTGGCGGAAGGGGCTTCTCCCGCGAGCAGCAGCAAGGCGCGCGCCGAGGCGTGGGCGCTGGCGCGCAGGCGTTCACGGGCGTCGTCGAGCTTGGCGATGGTGGCGCCAAGCTCCGCTTCCCGGGCGATGACGGCAACCAGCACCCGCGCATAGGCCAGCCCCAGCGCGGAATCGGGGGTGCTCAAAATGGGGCTGTAGAAGCTTTCGTCATCGGTTTCTTCCGCGGCCGGGGTGGGTCTTCCCGCCGGTTTGGCGCTTGCCTTGGCCAGATTCGCCACCAGCCCTTCGGCCTGGGTGCGCACCGGCAGACCGATCTGCTGGATGAACCACAGGGCGAGGACGCGGTGCAGCAGGGGTTCCTTGTCGGCGTACTCGCTGTAGATCGCCAGCACGTGTTCCCAATGCGCGGCGGGCAGGCTGATGCCCAGGGCCTGGGCGGCATGCCAGTCGGCGTAGTAGGCGTAGGCGGTCATCAGCGCGCTGTTGTCGGTGGCGTCGCCCCACCAGCCGAAGACCGCGTTGGGGCCGGCGAGCGCGGCCAGGCGCAGGCGCTGGCTGGAGAGCGTTTGCCGCAGGCGTCCGCCCATGCCTCTGGCACGTTCGGGGGCGAGCAGCGGGGTGATGATGGCAAGCGGAATCAGGCGGCTGGATGTCTGCTCGACGCAGCCCCAGGGGTAGTCGATCAGCGAGTCGGCGATGCGCAGGAAATGTTCCGCGGCGCCGGTGGAAAGGCGCAGGCTCACCCGGCGGGCGTCGGCGGGCAGGTCGAGGGCGGTGGGGCCGTCCTGGTCTACTTCGATCAGGCGTTCCTGCATACCGCGCCAGGCCACGGCATCGGCGGCAAGCGGTGTTTCCAGCGCGTCCGCGAGTTGGCCGTTTTCCCGCACTTCCAGGCGCGCGATCTGGTTGCCGGTGAATTTGGGCAGATTGAAGGGCAGGTAGGTGACGCCGCGCGACAGGGTCGCTTTCTGGGTTTGCGTCTGCCCGGCCACGGTCAGGATGATTTCCGCCGCGCGCGCTTCGGCGCTGTTGTTGAAGACGGCGAGCGCGGCAACCGGAGCATCGTCTTCACGCATCCAGGTCGGGGATGTCCACTTGGCATAGAGCGGCTGGTCGGAGTGGACATAGGCGATGCGCTGGCCGTAGACGCCGCCCGCCTGTTTCGGTTTGTCGAGCGCGGTGGCGCGCACGGTGATGCGCCAGCGGGACAGGGCGTCCGGCATCTTGAAGCTGAAGCGCGCATGACCGTTTTCGTCGGTGACGAGCGCGGGTTGCCAGGCGGCGGTGTCGGTGTCGTCGCGGCGGGCGCGTTCGAGGATCTTGATGGCGCGTTCGTTGTATTGGTGGCGGGCGGGCGGGTGCATGGCCGCGTCCTTGGCGTAATCGGCGGCTTCGTCATAGGTGATGAAGTTGAGGCTGGCGCCGGTGCGCACGTTGTTGCGCCGCACGTGCTGGAAGAATTCCACCACGTCGGGGGCGATTTCCGGTTGCAGGGCGTAGATCATTTCATCGACCACCGAGACGGTCAGCACGGCTTGCGCGGGCTGGCCGAGCAAGGTGGCGTCGATGTCCACGGTGACGGTTTCGCCGGGTTTCACCGTTTCCTTGTTAGTCTTGATGTCGAGCGCGATGCGCGGCACTTCGACCACCAGTCCGGCGTTCTGGAAGATGTATTCGCCGTTTTTCACATACAGGGCGGAGAAGGTCATGTTCGGCGCGTGGCTGGCGTTCAACGGGACGCGCGCGCGCCACTGGTTGGGGGCCAGGCGTTCGGCGCTGACCCATTTGGCATTGGTGGTGCTGGAGAGCAGGGCCGTGGTTTCGACCTTGTCGCGTTCCAGGGTGAGCAGGGCTTCGTCGACCGGCTCGGAGAAGGTGATCAGCACCTCGGCGGTTTCACCCGGCTGGTAGCGTTCCTTGTTGGGCACCATTTCGATCGTGCCGGGAATCGCTTCGACGCCGTTGCCGCCGACCCAGTGCGCGACCGCGGCGACGATATTGCCTTTGTCATCGCGCAGCAGCAGTGAATAGGAACCGGGCTGGGAGATGTTGGGCGTCCATTCACGTGCGGCGGGATCGAAGGCGCCGCTGCTTTTTTCCTGGTTTTCAAGGCGGATGATTTCCCATTGGGCGGGCAGGGCGATTTTCTCGGCATCGGGCGTTTCCGCTTCCAGGCGTAGTTTGAGCGGTTCACCCACCAGGGTGAATTTGCGGTCGGCAAGCAGTTTCCAGTTGACCGCCGCGCGCTCGACCAGCAGTTCGCGCGAATTGCGCACGCGATAGGCCGCGCCGTCGGTGGCGAGCATGGAAAGAATCAACCGTGACGGCTCCTTGGCTGGAGGCAGGGAAAATGTGGCTTCGCCCTGCTCGTCGGCATTGAGCGTCGTGGTAGAGAGTGCCACCGGGAATTGTCCGCCGTAGCGTAATTCGCCCTGCACCATGGTGAGTGCCTGGGCGCGCAGGGTGAGTTCGATCGCGGCGTTTTTCACCGCATCGCCATTGGGATAGGTGAGGCGAATCTTGCCGGAGACGGGTTCGCCGGTCTTGAAATTGTCGCGGTCGGGAATCAGGGCGATCTCGAAATGCGGCTTCACGTATTCGGCCACGCGAAACGCGGCGCTGTATTTCTTGTCTTTGTAGCCGACGCGGATTTCATAGCCGCCCGCGATCGCGTCCGCGGGCAGATGAAAAGCGGTATTTCCGCCACGGTCGGAGGCGAGCGGGGTCTGGCCGGTGAATACCGGCGTGCCGTTGGCGTCGAACACCTGTATGTCCACCGTGGCGGCTTGGGCGGGCACGGACTCATTGGCGGCGCGATATTCGCGCGCGATCAATTTGATATTGACCGATTCGCCCGGGCGATAAAGCGGGCGGTCGGTAATGGCATACAGCTTGGTGTCGTAGATTTCGCTGTCGTAATAGAAATTCTCCGAGACGAACACGCCGCCCGCCGCGTCCTCGCCGAGCAGATAGGTGCGCTCCGGGCTGACGTGCGCGAAGGCGATCAGCCCCTGCGCGTCGGTCTTGCCCGAGACCAGCACGCCATGCCCATCGGTCCATTGCAATTTGGCCTCGGCCACCGCCGCGCCGGTGGCGCGATGCGCGGTCCACACCGTGAGCGAGTTCGAGGCAATCTTGGTGACGGCGACGGTGTCGGCGACGAAAACCAGCGTGAGCGCGCGATGGGTGCCGAGGATGGCTTCGGCGATATAAAGCCCCGGCTTCAATTTGCCCAGCGGCACATGGTAATTGCCTTCCCGGGGCGGGATGAAATTGCTGCTGGAACCCGCCAGGTGCACGCCCTTGTTGTTTTCCAGCGGGTCGATGGTCGCGGCCACCATGAGCGGATAGCGGAATTCGGCGGCGAGTTCATAACCCGCGAGCGGCTTGAACAGCGTTGCCGGACGATATTCAGGGGATGCGAACCGGGTTTTCAATGCCGGAACCGCCGCGGTGACTGTGCTCCTGGCTCGTTCCGCGAACAGGGCCCGCCACGCGCGCCGCGATTTGTTCCAGGTGTTGCTCCACAGGTAGGAGAGCGTATTGGCAATGCCTTCGTCGCGCGGACGCGCTTCGACATCGATGCGGTGCAGGCTTTTTTGCGCTTTCAGGAAATCGAGCGGTTCGGGCACGCGATAAAGCCGGATATCGATGCCGTCGTACTGGCCGATGGTTTCCAGCCCGCCGCCGTCATTGTTCGGGATTTCGACCCGCAGCAGCGCCTCCTCGGCGCTGCCGTATTGGGTATCGGTGAGGACGAAGAACGGCAAGCTGGCGGGCGGCGTGTACCGGCTGGCATCGTTGATGGCGGCATCGGCTCCGTCATCGTCCTGGGCTTGCGCGGCGGCGGGCGCGGAGGCGAACAGCAAGATGGCGGCCAGGGCCAGGAAGGAAAATCCGCGGGAAATACTTGAGTTCATCGTGGTCATCACATTAGAAAAGCCAGGGAAAATACACCGGCGAAATTCGGATTCGTGGCCTCGGGCCGCCAGCGTGTGTCATTCCATTGCAACAGGGTGGCCAAGCGCAGCGCCCGTAAACCGTTGTCATTATGGCGGGGGCGCGCGCCGTTGTGGTACACGATTCGCCTTCCCGTCCACAGCATCAAGTGCTGGTCATCGCCCTGGTCGAAGAAAAGCAGATCGGCGGGCTTGGCCAGATGCACGTCCCGCCCGACGGGCACGCTGTTTTCCTGGATCAGGCCGATGGCATTGACATAGGCATCCACGCTGCCGTCGGCGCGCGTCCAGCGGTGGCGCAGGGCGGCGCGCGTGGCCACCGGCACGGCGTCGATGGGCAGGCGGCGCGAGGAGAATCCCATGGCTCGTTGCCAGCGCGCGTCATGCTCGGCCAAGGCTTCGGCCACGGCGAAACGCACCAGCCCCGCGCAATCACGATGCGCCCAGCGCGGCGTCGGCCCGCGCCGCACCTGATCCTCGGCGATGAGCACGATCCACGCCCGCAAGGCCCGGCTCTGTTGCGCGTCGAGGCGGATTCTGGCCGACGCGTTGCCATCGGGCAGGGCGACGGGCAAGGCATGGGCGGAAGTGGCCATCCATGCTCCAAGCATGGTCGCCAGCGCGCAGAAACGGCGGCGGGCCGGGTCGGAGGGGAGATCGGCGGCGCGGATCATGGCCTTGGCTCAGCGCTGCAACGTGTCCCAGTTCAGCATATGCCACGAACCAGAATGGGCCACTGAAATACTGATGCGCTGGGCGGGATAGCGGGCGAGAACATCGAAACGGGGGCCGAGATAAGTCTCGGCGGCATTGCGGAACAGTTCCTCTTCCCTGCGCGGCAGGGCGGCGAAGGTTTCCTGTTGCAGCAGCCCGGCCAACGCCGCCGGGTCGATGATCGCCAGAACATCCGCATCGGCGCTGCCGGTGGCGGTGAAGTTGTCGGCTACCGCGGGATAGCGTTTCGCGCCGACCTCCAGTGCCCTGGAGACGAGCGCGGTTTCAGGCGAGAACAGCACCATGTCACGGGCGACGGCCAGCGCCGGTTTCAGGCTGCGCTCGCCATTGCCCGAACCGTAGGGAGACTCCTGTTCGCCTCGCCACTGGCCGCTGGCGGTCTGCGGGTCGAATGGCGTGCTCTCGCCTTCCGCCCGGATCGTTTTTTCCGCCAGCGCGAAGAATTCCCGGGCCTGGGCCTCGTCCGCCGGGGCTTTCAGCCGCGCGGCGAAAAGCGGCATGTACAGCCGCGCGTTCGGATACCAACACACCGCCGCCGAACCGTCGAGGCGGGCGGTGAAGGCGTCGGCCACTTCGCTTTGCATATCCAGCTTGCTGAGCAGCGGGGAGAAAAGCGTCCAGTCGACCGGCAGCGCCGCGCACAGGCTCGGGCCGTGGGGCAGCGTCGACCACAGCGCCGAGGAATGGGCAAAACGCGCCTTGTCTACCAGCGCCGCGCTCTGCCATTTGCCGGTGTCGTCGAAGGTGAAATCGAGCGCCGCCAGCGCGGGGGTGAAAGCTTCGTAACCGAACGCGAACACGCTCGCGCCGATGAGCAATTGGTGGGTCTTGCCGGGCAGGGGCTGGGTGAGCTGGAAATGACGCGCGAACGGCGAGACGCCGTTTTCGCCATCGAGCAGTTCGATGATGACCTTGACCGCATCGGCGGACTGCTCCGGGCTTGCGGCCTCGCCGTTTTCATCCACGGTCGTGGCGATCAGCATGCCGGGATCGGAGAGGGCGACGACCCGGTTCCCCCGGTTTGCCAGCAGCAGGCGCTGGTGACCATATTCCAGCACCAGCAATTCGACCTCCGTGCCCGCGAGCCGTCCAGCCGAACTGAGTTGCGCATCGGTCAATGTCGGCAAGGCAAGCTGGATGGCGCGGGCGAGGGCGTTGCGGGTCAGTGCGATGGCGAAATACTTCAAGCGTCCGCTCGCGTCGCGCCACAGGGCGAGTTCGGCGGGTTCATCGAACACCGATTCGATCAGTTTCTCGGGAAAATCCAGCTTGTGCTCGAAGGCAATGCGCCGCACCGTGCCGGAGAGCGCGAGGCGGTTCTCGTGGTGTTCGTAGTAATCGACGAAATCCTCGGTGAGCACATCGCGCGCCAACGGCACCTTGAGCAAATCCGGCGGCAGGCGGGAAAGGCTGTAGCTGCGGATCAGCGCGTCGGGATGAGCGAGATCCAGCGCCTGCGCGCGGACGGTGCCCTTGAATGGGTCAGGGTGCAAACCGCGCAGCAAGGCGTAGGCGCTCAGCGCGATGACTGCGACAAGGAGCGGCAACACGAACAAGAGAAGTCTTTTGGCGGTGGGCATGATCGTGGCGGTCAGGTGGCATAAGCCCGCATTCTGCCTCATAAA
>JAITCV010000068.1 GCA_031282905.1 Azoarcus sp.
CTGCCTGCTTCCAGCCCCTTGCATGCCCAGATCAAGGGCCGATCGGGTTGATGGCGCAGGGCGCGCACGGTTTCGCGCAGCCCGGCAAACGGGGTGGCGATCAGGTACAGGTCGGCGCCATCGCTTGCTTCGTCGATAGTGGCGACCGGGGTGATATCGGCATTGAGCACGATGCCGGGCAGGTAACGCTGGTTTTTGCGCGTGGCGCGCAGTTCGGCGACGTGGTCGGCCTCGCGTCCCCACAGCTTCACCTCATGGATGGCGGAGAAGGCTTGCGCCAGCGCGGTGCCCCAGGCGCCCATGCCGAAAATGGCGATTCTCATCGAAATCAGATTCCCCAGACTTCGCGCGCGCGCACGTAGCCGCTCTCGCCATCGGCATGACGAACCCTTACCCAGCCATCCGTAGTGATTTCGATGAAATCGAGCACCACGTCGCGGCTGACGTTGAACACCGCAGGGGCATTGTCATTGACTTCCTGCCTCACGGTCGCCTGCTCGGCGGTGACGATCACGGTGCGTTTATGGGCGAGCGCGGTGGTTTCGATCCACGCGAATGGCGCGCCGCCGGACGGATCGCGCACCTTTACCCATTTGCCTTCCTGCACCAGCAATTCCACCGGCGTGCCCGCACGCAGGATGGCAAGCTTGGCGCCCGTGTCGGAGGGCATGTCGTAGAGGATGACGTGCCGGGAAACAGAGTCGTAATCGAGGGCGAAAACGGGGGAACTCACGAACATGCCCAGAACGCAGAGGGCACGAAGCGTGCCGCGTAAATGACTTGAGCGATTCGAACTCTGGCTCATGATGTTTCCTCGTTGATTGAAACAGATCGATTCAGTCATGCCGTCATTGCGAGGGGCGGTGGCCTTTCCAGGAAGCCAGGTGAGAAGGAGCGGGCAAGATGCCCGCGCCCATGGGTCGCCACGCCGTGTCGTTTCTCGCAATGACGATGCGTTTGCGGTTTGATTATTGCGCCGCGCCGTTGGTGCTGCCATTGGCCTGTTGCTGCTGCTGGCGAGCCTGGTAGATCGCCTCGAAATTGACCGGGGCGAGCAGGATCGGCGGGAAACCCGCACGGGTGATGGCGTCGGAGATGGTCTCGCGGGCGTAGGGAAAGAGGATGTTCGGGCAACCGATCAGCGTGACCAGTTCGAGCTCGTTCTCGGGCACGTTGCGAATCTGGAAAATTCCCGCCTGGGTGGTTTCGACCAGGAACAAGGTGCGATCCTCACTCACGGTGGCCTTCACGGTGATGGTGAGTTTCACTTCGTGGAGACCGTCGTCGATCGAGGTGCCCTCGGTGCGAAGCTGGACGTTGATCTGGGGGTTCTCGTTGACAAGAAATATCTTGGGAGCATTGGGTACTTCGATCGAAAGATCCCTGACATAGATTTTCTCGATCGAGAATACGGGTTGTTGCGCGGCTTGCTGCGGGTTGTTGTCGGCCATGTGATGTCTACCTGATTGATTGGTTGGTTGGCTTGGAAAAAAACGAATGATCAGCCCGCATCCTGAAGCAGGGGGGCAAGTTTTCCCTGATGATCAAGGGATTGAAGCTCCTCGCAACCGCCGATGTGACGGTCGTCGATGAAGATTTGCGGCACGGTGCGGCGGCCAGTGATCCGCATCATCTCGTCGCGGCGTTCGGGGTCGAGGTCAACACGGATCTCCTCGATGCCGGCTACGCCACGCGCGGCGAGCAACTTCTTGGCGCGGATGCAAAATGGGCAGACTGCGGTGGTGTACATGCGGATGTGGGGCATTGCGCGTACCGGCCTCATTTCCGCTTGCGGCTGATGGGCTGGCTGGCTTTTTCCCACTCGAAGAAACCGCCACGCAGGTTGTAGAGCCGGGTGAAACCGGATTTCTTCAGGGTGGCGACGGCGGCGGCGGCGCGCGAACCGTTGGCGCAGTACAGGATCAGCGGGCGTTCGCGGAATTTATCGAGTTCGCCGCTACGGCGTTCGAATTCGGCAAACGGCAAATGACGGGCATTGGGCAGATGGCCCTGGTCGAATTCCCCCTGCGGACGGACATCGACCACGACCGCATCCTCGCGGTTGATGAGCAAGATGGCGCTGAGCGGGCTGACCAGGGTCTTGTCACCCTGTTGGCGGATGAAATCGACCAGCAGCCAAGCCCCCGAGGCGGTGGCGAGCAAGGCCCAGATCATGTTCAGGTTTTGTTGCAGAAACTCCACGTTGGAAAGACTCCGGGGAAAGGTGAGGGGTACTCGTTCAGAAACGGCTTGAAGGCGGTTACCAAATTTGCGGCGGAGAACAGAATACATCACGAATCTGGCCGATGATCTGGAGCATGCGCGAGTCGCCGACCCGGTAATAGACACGGTTGGCGTTCCTGCGGGCATGCAGCACGCCCTTGTCGCGCAGGATGGACAGATGCTGGGAGATATTGCTCTGCGTGGTGCCGACCGCTTCGAGGATGTCCTGGACACAACGCTCGGAATCGCCGAGCACGCACAGGATGCGCAGGCGCAGTGGATGGGCGATCGCCTTGAGCACGCGCGCGGCGGTTTCGATGTGTTCCTGATGATCGATGAGCGTGGTCACGGAAATAGAAAACCGGCAAAACCGTTAGTATAGGATATATCATGTGCGGTTGTGCGGATATGGACGGATATGGATGCCGCCCATACGGCGGCTTCGCCCCCCTTCTCCCTTCCAACTTACTCTCATCGAATCATCTCTCCCCATGTACAAGATCGTGTTGCTTCGCCATGGCGAATCTGTCTGGAACAAGGAAAATCGCTTCACTGGCTGGACGGACGTGGATTTGAGCGCACAGGGCGTAACCGAGGCCCATGCCGCCGGACAGTTGCTGAAGCGCGAGGGCCATGCCTTCGATCTTGCCTATACCTCGGTGCTCAAGCGCGCCAACAAGACGCTCAACATCGTGCTCGAAGAGCTCGACGCGCTGTGGCTGCCGGTCGAGCACTCCTGGCGTCTGAACGAGCGCCACTACGGCGCCCTGCAAGGCTTGAACAAGGCCGAGACCGCCGCGCGATATGGCGATGAACAGGTATTGATCTGGCGTCGTTCCTACGATATCGCGCCCGAGCCGCTCGCCGAGGACGACCCCAGGCTCACCTTCGACGATCCGCGTTACGCGGGGCTTGCACACGCGGATTTTCCCCGCACCGAATGTCTGCGCAATACCGTGGCGCGGGTGGTGCCCTACTGGGAAACCGTGATCGCGCCCAACATCCTCGCGGGCCGCCGTATCCTGATCGCCGCTCACGGCAACAGTCTGCGCGCGTTGATCAAATATCTCGACCGCATTGCCGACGCCGACATCGTCGGGCTCGACATCCCGACCGCACAGCCGCTGGTCTATGAACTGGACGCCAACCTGCGTCCGCTCGAGCATCATTACCTTGCCGACGAGGACACCATCCGCGCCGCGCAGGCAGCGGTAGCGAATCAGGGCAAGGCGAGAGGCTGATCCGAAAATGAGGCTTCGGGCAGCCTGTCTGTTGGTATTGGCGCTGGGCTACGGCCTCGCGCCACCGGCGGCGCAAGCCCAGAACGATGCGGAAATCAGCGAAAAGCGCTCCGATCTCGACGATCTCAAGCGTCGCATCCGCGAGTTGCAACGCGACCTGGACAAGGGCGAAGCCGAGCGTTCGAGCGCGGCGAAGGCGGTGATCGAGGCGCAGCGCGAGCTATCGAAGGCCGCGCGCGCCCTGCAAAGACTGGTCGCCGAACGGCGAGACGCCGAGCGCAAGCTGACCATACTGGAAGCCGAGCAGCGCGAAATCGAAACGCGCATCCGTTCGCGTCGGGACGAACTCGCAAGCTGGCTGCGACGGCATTACATGCATGGCGCGGCCGACGGCGTGGCGCCGTTCCTGTCGGCGCTCGACCCCAACCAGATCGCCCGCGATGCGTTTTACCTCGAAGCGCTCGGTCGCGCCCGCTTGGCCTTGATCGATGGCCTGCGCGCCGATTTGCATCTCAGGACAACGCGCGCGGCGGAAATCGACGCGCGTCGTGAAGAACTGGCCCGTCTGGAAGAAAACCAGCGCGCGCGACAGCAGCAATTGGCGGAATTGCACGCCCAGCGCCGCGAAGCATTGGCGAATATCTCCGCCCAGTTGAGTTCCCGCCATGCCGAGGTCGATGCCCTCAAAGCCGATGAAGCAAGTCTCGCCCGCCTGATCGACATGCTGGCCCAGCGCGCGCGCGAAACCGCGGCGCGCCAGGCGCGGCTGGAAGCCGAACGCGCGGCGCAAAACGCCGCCACGACCCAAAACGCCGCCGTGACGCGCCTCTCTCCAGACGGACGGCATATCGGCGAGCCCGTGGTGGGCGAGATTCGTCATGCCGTGCCCGCCGTGAATTTTGCCAAGTTGCGCGGGCAATTGCGCTTTCCGGTAACCGGCGAGTTATCGAGCCGTTTCGGCGCACAGCGCGTGGGGGGGGGCACGACCTGGAAAGGCGTGTTCATCCGCGCGGCCAACGGCGCGGAAGTCCGCGCGGTCGGCCAGGGTGAAGTCGTGTTCTCGGACTGGCTGCGTGGTTACGGCAACCTGTTGATCATCGATCATGGCGGAGAATATCTTTCCGTCTATGGCAATAACGACGTGCTCTACAAAGAAGTCGGCGACACCGTGTACGCTGGCGACACGATTGCCAGCGTTGGCGAGAGCGGAGTCGGGCCGGAATCCGGCTTATACTTCGAGATTCGTCATCAAGGACAGGCTATCGACCCCATGCAATGGGTCCGGCGCGAATAGTCGTGATTGCTGTATTTTCCCCTTTTCTTTCGTTGGAGTACCCATGCCCAACTTCAAGTTGAAGCAGACCGTGAAACAAGCCGCCAATCAAGCCGGGCTGGTGATGGTCGGTCTATTTGTCGGCGTCGTGTTGAGCCTGAACTTTTCCGCCAGTGCCGACAACGTGAAAAGCGCCTCCCTGCCGGTCGAGGAATTGCGCGCCTTTGCCGACGTGTTCAATGCGATCAAGCAAGACTATGTCGAGCCGATCGATGACAAAAAACTGGTTACGCATGCAATAGGCGGCATGCTGGCCGGACTTGATCCGCATTCGGCCTATCTCGACGTCGAAGCGTTCAAGGAACTCCAGGTCGGCACCCAAGGCGAATTCGGCGGCCTGGGCATCGAAGTCGGACAGGAGGACGGCTTCATCAAGGTCGTGTCGCCGATCGAAGACACCCCCGCGTTCCGCGCCGGTCTCCAGGCCGGGGATCTGATCATCAAGATCGACGACGCCCCGGTGAAGGGCATGAACCTCAACGACGCCGTCAAGCGCATGCGCGGCAAACCCAACACCCAGATCACCCTCACCATCGCGCGGAAAACCGAAGCGAACCCGATCGTGGTGACCCTGACCCGCGAGATCATCAAGGTGCACAGTGTCAAATCCAAGCTGATCGAAGCCGGATATGGTTATCTGAGAGTGACCCAGTTCCAGGAAAACACCCCCAGCGCGGTTGTCGAGCACCTGAACAAGCTGGCAAAACCCGTGGCGCTCAAGGGCCTGGTGCTCGATCTGCGCAATGATCCGGGCGGACTGCTCAACAGCGCGATCGGCGTGGGCGCGGCCTTTTTGTCGGAAGGCGCGGCCGTGGTATCGACCAATGGCCGTTCCGCCGATGCCCACCGTGAATTCCGCGTCACCCCCGAGGACTACCTGCGCGGCAGCAATGTGGATTTCATGCGCGCGTTGCCGGGCTGGGCGCGTGAAGTGCCGATGGTGGTACTGGTCAATGGCGGTTCGGCCTCGGCCTCCGAAATCGTCGCTGGCGCGCTCCAGGACCACAAGCGCGCGATCGTCATGGGCACGCGCACCTTCGGCAAGGGCTCGGTGCAAACCATCCTGCCGCTCAACAATTCCACCGCGATCAAGCTGACCACCGCGCGCTACTACACCCCCAGCGGACGTTCGATCCAGGCCAAGGGCATCGAACCCGACATCGTGGTCGAAGAATCCGCCAACGGGTCGGCGCGTCGGCTCCGCGAAGCCGATCTCGACGGCCACCTGGGCAACGACCGTGACGCCGATGACCAAGCCAATGAAGGCGAAGACCGGGAAGTCGCCGAACCGCTCCGTTTCGAACTGGCCGGCGAAAACGATTACCAACTCAGCCAGGCGATAAACCTGCTCAAGGGGCTGCAAATCGTGCAAGAGCGCGCCAGTAAATAAACAGGTCAAAGCGGCGTCCACCTCGCGGGTAAAATCCGCTCGCACCGTGGCCGCCGCTTCGAGCCGGAAATCGAAGAGCCGGAAATCGAAGCGAAGATTGGAAAAGGCGTAAAACCATGAATCGACGGGATTTCCTCTACTTTTCCACTCTGGCTGGGCTATGTCCATGCTGTTGAGTTCAAATGGCTGTCTCTATCCGATTTGGGGCATGTCAGCGATTACATGTTTGGTGTATTTTCACCGGCAGGTTGGTTCGAGCAAATCCATAAACCTATGACAGTAATCCGTTTTTACTTGCCCATAGAAGAATTACGCGGAGAAGGGAAACAAAAATTCGAGCAACTGTTATTGCAATTTTGCCAGATTCTGCGGCCCCTGCATGGCGCGGCAGGTTTGGGGATACAGGAGTGCCAGCCATGGCGTTTGGACGGGCAAGGAAGCGCCGAGCATGGCGATGCGGTGGGTGAGCTCGCGGTGGGCGTTTTCTTGGGGGTCTTTCTCGGCCAAGCAACCTGGCGGCTTGCCATTCAAGCGGGTCGAACACTTCGCTGGCAGGCGCTTGGTCAGGCGGGCGTCCGCCCATCTCTGCTGAGTTTGGCATTTTTACCGAACCACGCAAAAGGCGTTTCTGGGGGGCATTGAGCTCGCAAGGGAAGCCGGAAGTGATGTTTTCACATGGCTCGGTGTTGCTGAAGAACCACGAGCAAAGCGGCGCACAAGCACACGCTCTGCCCGCAGGCGAAAGAGAAAGCAAGAATTGCTTGACCGCAGCGCACGCCCTGCATAGAATGCGCGCCTCGCGTTCCTCGATAGCTCAGTCGGTAGAGCGACGGACTGTTAATCCGCAGGTCCCTGGTTCGAGCCCAGGTCGAGGAGCCAACAAAATGAACTCGCTTCTGTAGCTCGTTTCTGTATGATTCCACGCGAGTTCATCCGATCACGATCCTGGTCAGCGGCTGCGTGGTCAAATTCCCCATGAAAATTCCGTCGCGCCAGATTCAGGCCATGAATGAATCCGCCATAGAATCTTGCGGCAACGTGTTTACCGCCTCGGTTTTCCGCCAGAAGAGACCGGCAGCTTGCGCGAGGCCATCGCCGGACGTGGATGGACGCAAACCGACGCGCCCATATCGGGCAATCCCACATCTCGGTCTCATGCGCAACAAGTGGAACAAATCCAGCCCCGGCACGCTGACGGGAAACGGACAGAACTCGTGCTGATTTGAAGTCCTGCCCCAAGTGTTGCACATCGATCAGCACTGAGAGCGGCCCGGGAAGTTTCCAGCGCGCGCGCCGGATTGGCCAGATTTCGAATCCAGATCGGTTGGCAGCCGAGCGGCCAAGACACATGGATGCCCCCTGAAAAAGCCATTCGCGCATACCATGATGTCGGCGCACAAATTCGACGCCTGATGAAGCCACGACGACAGTGGCGCAAACCCACCCATGAAGAAACGAAGGAACAACGATGGCATCTCATTCGAACACAGGCGGCGCACAACGCACGATCAGCCTTGGCTTGCAGGGTGGCGGAGCGCACGGTGCTTTCAGTTGGGGAGTGCTCGATGCCCTGCTGGAAGACGGGCGTTATGATTTCGACGGCATCAGCGGCACCAGCGCTGGCGCCATGAATGCCATAGTTATGGCAAATGGCTTGATGACCGGCGGCAAGATCGGCGCGATCAAGGCATTGAAAGCTTTCTGGCAAGGCGTTGCGGCCAGTGTGCCGCTCGATTTGTCCATGCCGGTCGACGGTGGCGAGGGCGTGGCCCTGCTGCCGACCACCAAGATGCTGTTGAGCTGGACGCAGTATTTTTCTCCCTACCAGATGAATCCGCTCAATTTCAACCCGCTGCGCAAACTCCTGGACGTGCAGGTGGATTTTGGCGGCCTGCGCAAACACAGCCCAGTGCGGCTCTTCATCGCCGCAACCAATGCCAAGACCGGTAAGTTGCGCCTGTTCCGCCATCCTGAAATCAACGCCGACACCATCGTCGCCTCCGCCTGTCTGCCCATGATCCACCAAGCGGTCGTCATCGACGGTGAACCTTATTGGGATGGTGGTTATTCCGCTAATCCGGCGGTGTTCCCGCTTTTCAACGAATGCGAATCGCGCGACATCATGCTCATCCTGCTCGCCCCCCAGGATTACGGCGAGATGCCGCGCACGGCGGAAGAAATCCGCGCGCGCACGCTTGAATTCGCCTTCAATACCAGTCTGTTGCGGGAAATGCTGCTGTTTGCCCACGTGCTCAACTACGGCAACGACAACGAGCGCACGCAGAAAAAGGAAGACAGCGGCTGGAGCCTGTTGCGTCTGCTCGGGCGTTCGCGCCAGGAGATGGCGACCCTGCCGAGTCTGGAACGTCAGATGCTGGAAACCCGTTTTCATCTGATCGAAGCGGAAGACCTGCTGCGCCAATTCGGCAGCGCCACCAAGATCGCGGCTGACTGGTCTTTCCTGAAGAAACTGCACGACATTGGTTACGAAAAGACCCAGACCTGGCTTGCCGAACATGGCGATCAGGTCGGCAAGGAAACCTCTTTCGACCTGATTGCGCGATTTGGCGGGTAATCAGGAGCCAGGAGCCTTTCAGGGGCGACGCATGCGCGTCGCCCCTGAAAGGCGTTGCGGAGGCTGCGTTCCTCGCAATGGCGATCTGATTGAACAAGCAAGGGCACGGGTATAAGAAACATAGCGGGCACAATACCCCGCGCTCCCGCCCGGCGTCGCTTTCGTTCATCATGATGACGATCAGATGCCGGGAGTCAGGTAACCGGTGGCTTTGTAGCCGGTTGCCTGACATCGGTTTCCTGCCCCTTGCTGTGCGCATGTCCGACGGTGGCGACGAAAAGCGTTACCGACAGCGCGATTTCGACTCTCGCCAACGCGCCGGTGAGGCCGGGGTCGGCCATGCGCCACGCGCCTTCGAGAAAATAGAACAGCGTCACCATCGACAGCCACTGGCTGGTGTAACGCCGCCCGTGCCACACGCCGTAGAGGGCGAACGTCAAGGGCATGGCCTTGAATATCAACAAGGAACCGCCCGGCCACAACGGCGCGAGCCATCCTTCCCACAGTACGCACAGCGCAAGCAATGCGATCAGGGCGACATTGACGAGCCGCGACCATGTTCGCGGCCTCATTGCCACCGCCATCCGGCAATCGGGAGGGGCGATTGCGGCAAGAAATCCTTTGTCTGCATGGGTCATCAAGCCGATAGAATCGGCGCATTGTATCCGAGCCCGGCATCGTCCATGTCACCACGAACCTTTCCGCAATCGCTGCGCGATTTCGTCCGTCTTTTCATCGAGCGTTTCATCGCCACGCGCTGCACACAGGTTGCCGGCAGCCTGGCATTTACCACCCTGCTTGCCTTGGTGCCGCTGGTCACGGTGACCATCGCCGTGTTTGGCACCTTGCCCGGCATGGATGCCATTGGCGAATCGATCCAGACTTTCCTGCTTGAAAACATGCTTCCCGACCGCGCGGGCAAGATCATCGCCACCTACGCCTTGCAGTTTTCGCAGCAGGCCGCCCGGCTGACCTTGATCGGCATCGCGATGCTGGCGGTAACGTCATTGATGCTGCTGGCCACCATCGAGTGGGTGTTCAACCAGATATGGGGGGTGCGCCAACCTCGCCCGTTGCTGCTGCGCATCACGGTTTATTGGTTCGTGCTGACCCTTGGGCCGGTGATCCTCGGCGGCAGCATCATCGCCACCGGCCATCTGGTGAGCGCTTCGATGCAATGGTCGCCTCATCTGGGCTGGCTGGGCGAATTCGGCGCGCGCCTGCTGCCGCCACTGTTGTTGGGCGCGCTCTTCGTTTTCATCTATTACGCCGTGCCCAATCATCCGGTACGCATTTTGCATGCAGTCATTGGCGGACTCAGCGCCGCGCTGGCTTTTTTCCTGATGCAGCGCGCGTTCGGTTTGTTCATCGTCCGCTTTCCGACCTATACGCTGATCTATGGCACGTTCGCCGTCTTGCCGATTTTCCTGGTCTGGCTGTATCTGTCGTGGATCGTGGTGCTGACCGGCGCTCTGGTGACCGCGACCTTGCCCGCGTTCGTCGAACGCCGTCGCGTGGTCGCGCCTTTTCCCGGAGACATGGCGTGGGCGGCGACCACCATGCTGGTGCAACTGGCACGCGCCTAGGACGATGGGCATCCGGTCGGTTTTTCCACCTTGCGAGACCAGGCGCCGTTGTCCGAGCATGAGGCGGAAGATGTGCTTGGACGGCTGGCCGAAAGCGGTTGGGCAAGCCGCACCGACGAAGGCGACTGGGTGCTCACGCGCGCGCCCGGGCAAATTTTGCTGGCCGAAATCATCCGCCGTTTCGCGCTCGATAGCGGCGCATGGCGGCGGGCTGCGGGCGGCGACAGCAATCTCGCCCGCAGCCTGGAAGGACACTTGCGCCTCGACGGTCAGACCCTGGCCGAGCTGGCCCGAGACCGCCAGGCTCAACAGGACATGCGGGCTCAAGACCGCACAGTCAGTCCCGATGAGTGCGGGTAATGGTCGATCTCATACTGGAACAATTCGATGCAGGATGTCTGCAAATCCAGTCCGACCGCCTTGGCCTGGACAACGTAAAGGTTGGCGGTTTCGCGCACCAGCAGGAACTGGTTCGAGGTGTAAGCGCCCGCCGTGGTGAGGAGGGCCGGACGCAGGTTCCTGGATTGCAGCAACAGCGCGGGGGTGAGCGCATCGGTGCCGCGAAAGCCGATCAGTACCGGGGTAAAACCCTGCGCGAGCACTTGCAGGCCCAGTTCGACCTGTTCGGTGCTGTTGGTCTTGATCCAACGCACCACGCAGACCGACCATGGTTGCGATTGCTCGCGCCGCAGCGCCAGCACCATGCCCGCTTCCAGGGAGGCGCGGTGTTTTCCGCCAACACGGAGAATTGCATATCCGTTTGGGCTTTCGTTGTACACCGTCCATTCATCGAACGCCGTCGTCCCGTGCTCGTGTTCAAGTCCCCAGATCGCTTTCAGTCCGGCACAGATCTGCACGGTGTAATGCTGCTGGCTGCGTTCCCCGACGCGCACCGGCAACAAAGACCAGCGCGTCCGCAGGCGGCGCAGCAGGGACAAGACTTCGCTGGGGGTCAGGCCCACCGGCAATTCGGAGGAACCGACGTCGAATTCGCCCCCATCGCGGCTCGTCCCGGTATCGAGCAAACCTTCTTCGAGCCAGAGGATTTGGGCATCCAGGTGTTTGGCCAAGCTCGCCGGGCTGAAATAGATGATCTGTTGCTGTGCCCCCGGCATTCTCAGCGCACACGCCACGGGCGCCATGTCCTTGAATGTATCGACCCACCAGGCCGATCGTGCCGGCTGGAGCGGATGGGGCGCGAGTGTCATTTCGCCCACGACCATTTCCAGGTAATCGAACAACCATTGCTGCTCGCGCGCGGTCAAGCCTTCGGTCTGGCTGACCGCCATCGCCAGTAGACGCCGATATTGCAGATTGGCGACCGAGGGCTGTGGCAGCGATTCGATACTGTCTTTTTTCAGCGGCTCATGTTGTCCCAGGACAAGCCATGCCGCATGTGCCTGCTGCCATAGCCCGAATGGCGCCGCATTCCCCACGAGAATGCTGAGCAAATAGGCGTCCCCCAGAAGAACCAGCGCCATGCCGGGAATTTCGAGCAGATCCGACTGCCGGTTCCATAGGCGGCGTTGCTGATCGTTGAGCAAATCCTTCAGATGTCCGGACAAGGCCAGCAGGACGTCGACCAGGGTGGATACCTGGAGATATAGATCACGCGGGCACGGCAAGGCGGTTGCCAGCAAGCGTGGCCGCAGGCGCTCGCTGATATCCAATGTGCGTTGATGCAACAGGCGCAACGTTTCCCGGCGTTCGCTCGGCGACAGTCTGTTTTCTTCCAGCAAACCGGCATGACGCAGCAACGCCGCCAATTCGGCGTCAGGGTCATCGCCGGGGTCGCCAGACAACCAGTCCAACGCGGCATCCAGAGGAGAAGAGAGTGCTGCCATCACATGTCAAGGCGTTTTGGGACAAGTCTGTCATTCTATGCAATTTTGTTCATTGCGTTTTGCCAGAATCACCATTTTGTTGCCTGATTTTGATCTGCTGCCGGTTCGACTCGATATTTGCTTCACTCGCGCGCATGTTCTACAATCGCGCGTTTTCCGTTCGTCTTTTTGCAGGATACCCATGGTCGTCATTCGCCTTGCCCGTGGCGGCGCCAAACAGCGCCCCTTCTACAACATCGTTGCCGCCGACTCGCGCAACCGTCGCGATGGTCGTTTCATCGAACGTGTTGGCTACTATAACCCGGTCGCCTCCGGTGGCGAACAGTTGCTTTCCATCAACACCGAACGTCTGGGCTACTGGAAACAAAACGGCGCGCGACTGTCGCCGACCGTTGCCCGCCTGGTCAAGCAGAACGCCAAATCGGCGCCGCAAGCCGACTCGCAACAAGCCGCCTGATCGCCTCACCGTCTGTCCGGACATGATCGTATTGGGGCGCATCGTTGCCCCCTTCGGGGTCAAGGGCTGGCTCAATATCCAGCCTTTCGGCGATGAACCGCTGCGGACCATGACGCACTGGTGGCTGTGCCGAGAAAGTGACGCGCCTGCCGAACAATGGCGACAATACAGATTGATCGATTGCCGCGAACATGGCAACGGCTTGGTCGCTTGCCTGGAAGGCGTCGTCGAACGTACGGCGGCGGCGGAACTCAAGGGCTCGTTCGTGGCCGCGCCGCGCGAAATGCTGTCGCCTCTTGCCGCCGACGAGTTCTATTGGGGCGATCTCGTGGGGCTGGCGGTGGAAAACGAAGCGGGCGAAACTCTGGGCGTGGTCGATGGCCTGATCTCGACCGGCGCGCATGATGTTCTCCAGCTTATCGACAAGGGCGATGGCGGGCGCGACGAACAACGCCTGATTCCGTTCGTGGCGGCCTACGTGATCGACGTCGACCTCACCGTTCGCAAGATACGGGTAGCTTGGCAGAAAGACTGGTAGGGCAATGATGAACATGATTCCCGCCGGCCCCCGCCGCTATGACGTCATCACACTTTTCCCGGAAATGTTCACCGCCCTCACCGGCAGTGGCATCACCCGGCGGGCGATGGACCGTGATCTTTACCAGATTGTTTTCCACAACCCGCGCGAATACACGTTCGATGCGCATCGCACCGTTGACGATCGTCCCTATGGCGGCGGCCCCGGCATGGTGATGCGCGCCGAACCGTTGGCGCGCAGCATCGCCGATGCGCGCGCGCAACAAGCGGATGCCCTCGGCGCGAGCGGGCCGGTCATCTGCCTGTCCCCACAGGGGCGGGCGCTCACCCACGCCAGGGTCATGACGCTCGCCGCCCAGCCAGGGCTGATCCTGTTGTGCGGACGCTATGAAGGCATCGACCAGCGCCTGCTCGAGCGCGCGGTGGATGAAGAAATCTCGCTCGGCGACTTCGTGCTGTCGGGCGGGGAACTGGCGGCGATGGTGGTGATCGACGCCATCGTGCGCCAGTTGCCGGGAGCGTTGAACGACGCCGACTCGGCGGTGGAGGAGTCCTTCACCGAAGGTTTGCTCGATTGTCCGCACTACACGCGGCCGGAAGTGTATGAGAATGAACGGGTGCCGGAAATCCTGCTTTCCGGCAACCATGCCGCAATCCGCCGCTGGCGGCTCAAGCAGTCGCTGGGGCGAACCAGTCTATACCGTCCCGATCTGCTTGCCGGGCGGTCATTGAGCAAGGAAGAAGCGCGCCTGCTGGAAGAATTCCGGCGGGAGCATGACGAAGGGCTTGCCGCCCGCGCGGGGCAAGCCCAATGACAAACCGCGAGCATCAGGCGCAGCCTGCTCTGCCGTCAGGCCACAGGCCATTTGAACCATGGAGTCATCCACATGAATCTGATCCAGCAACTCGAACAAGAAGAAATCACCCGCGTCTCCGCGGGCAAGACCTATCCTGCCTTCGCTCCCGGCGACACCGTGGTCATACAGGTGAAAGTGAAAGAAGGAACACGCGAGCGCCTGCAAGCCTATGAAGGCGTGGTGATCGCCAAGCGCAATCGCGGGCTCAACTCTTCCTTCATCGTGCGCAAGATTTCCTCCGGCGAAGGCGTGGAACGGACGTTCCAGACCTATTCCCCGCTGGTCGCCTCGATCGAAGTCAAGCGCCGCGGCGACGTGCGCCGCGCCAAGCTCTATTACCTGCGCAACCGCTCCGGCAAATCGGCGCGGATCAAGGAAAAGCTCGATCACAAGTCCGTGAAGAAGCAGGGCTGACAATACCTTTGGCAGCAAGAAATCAGCGGCAGCCCTTCAGAGCTGCCGCTGATTCCATCGGGAAGGGCTGCATTCCCTCCCCAATGGCTACGGTTGAGACCCGGCCTTCAGGCTGGGGTCTCAACCGTCTCAGCCTTCGCACCGCCCTGGAAGTATCCATCAACTTGCCCTGCTCGACATCAGCAAGGACGAAATCCCCGCAAGGCCAGGGTTTTGTTACCCGCCGCATGTTGTCCGACAAGCATCTGCCCGCGGAAATCACCGCCTCGACCGAGCTTTCCGAATACACCGGCAAGTACGACTGTGTAAGCGATCTGCGCCAGCGGACGTATCCGGAATTTGCGCGTGTTGAAATCGGCGCGGCCGTCGAAGCCGAACTTGTCGCCGAATGAGGGATAAGTCTTGCGGCCTTCGCTTTTGACGAGGCATCCCCAAGCGCAGCGCCGCATATCATTTCATTTCTTCGACTGCGGGAATTTCTTTTTCATGTGCAGAAGATTCAAAATCCAAACCTCCTCGCCTTGCACCTCCATCACGGCGATATACGGCACACGGCTCAGGACATATTCCCGAGTGCCCTTTTCCCTGCCGGGACGGGCGCGCTCCGGAAATGTGGCCAGACTCTCTGTCTGTTCTTTGATGCGGGAATAAACCTTGTTCGCTACGGACATCCCGGCTTCCTGGAAATACCACTCCAATACATGGTCAAGGTCGCGCGCCGCCTCTTGCGACCAACGCACCTTGTAGCGTGTCATTCGCGCTCACCGAGCTTGCGCAGCTTTTCAGCCGCCCGCGCCATCACCATGTCGTGGTCGATCAACTCGCTACGGCCCTCACGCAAGGCCGTCATGGTGTTCGTGACGGTTTGCTTGAACCACTCGTCGTAGCCTTCTTCCTTGTCGAAAAATATGTCGGGAACCAGCGTCCGCGCGGCATCCTCCATCGACAACATGACGCCCACAGGACGTTTGTTCTTGGTGACGAGCACAGGTTCGCGCTGCATGGCGTCGAGAAATTCGCCGAACCGATTCTTGGCTTCCAAAGCGGTCATCGTTTTCATGAATGGCTCCTGTTTGTAACGGCTATTATAGCTTGAATAGCTGTTTTAGCCCGCATAAAGCAACATCTGCGCCGCCCGACCGCCAAGCGTAACGGTTCCACACCGCGAAGCATATAACGATCAAAGTTCCTTACTTGATGAAGGTGGCGTTGTAAAGCACCCCGGAAGCCAGGGATGAATCCGCGATGAATTCCGGCAACGCGCTCCCGCACCCGCGCTCGAACAGGTAATGCGCCAGCAACCCCGACGGGATGTCACGCCTTCGCGCGTCGAACAACGTCTTGTTCTGCACATTGCCGATGACAAGGAAACTGTCCTTGGCGCGGGAAACCGCAACGTTGAGCATGTTCGGGGATCGGTTGAAAAACGCGGAGCCGGCGTGCGAAGCGCCGTATGTCGCCGAAAAAATCACGATGGGGCGCTCCGCCCCTTGCAGCTTGTGCACGGTACCGATCGTCAGGCGGCTTTTCTTCTTCATGAGATCGGGCATTTCCCGGCGCATGTGCCGCTCGATGCAGCGGGCTTGCGCCGAAAACGGTGTGACGACGCCGAGCAGCTTCCATAGCGGTTTGCCGTCGTAATGTTCCTCGATCCGCGCACGGTTGCTCTTCAACCATTGGACGATGGCCTTGGCTTCGTCATCGTTGTACCGGCTCGGACCGGATTTCTTGTCCTCTGTGTCGACGTTCAAATAGCCAAACGGCGGCAAAATGCGCTCCGACGGGTCCAGGCTTGGGCGCAACGGTTCAAGCAGACCTTTGTAGATCAAATCGTTGCAATACCCGATCAGTTCTGGCACGCAACGACGATGCTCGGTCAACATCAGTCCGCGGATTCCCGTGTCCTCGTCGAATTGCCGGACATCGCAACATCGACTGGCGATACGCATCAGATTGCCGCCAGCCGATGTGTAGCCATACTGAACCAGATCGTCGTAGTCCTCCAGTTTCCCGATCAAGCCGGCTTCCTCGGCATTGGCACGGTCGGATTTGTCGCCAATGTTCCAGACCGGCTCGATCTGGTGGGTGTCGCCCACGACGAGCGCGCGCTTGGCGAGCGCGAACATTCCCGCGCCCATCTCCGGCGAAACCTGTCCGGCCTCATCGACGATCAAGAGGTCGATCAAGTTCAAGTAGGGCTTGTCGACGCCCTCCCACGCCATGAAAAAATCCGGCGCCATATGGAGGTTCGAGACGAGGCAGGGCGAGAGCTTCGCGAAACGGCGATACTTCGCCTGAAGGCGCTTGAATCCGCGCGAGTCCTTTTCTTCGTGCTGGATGCGCTCGCGCATCTCCAGCAGCCAGCGCCCCGACCAGTAGCGATCGGCAATGCCGAACATCGGCGCCCTCACCTGTTTATCGAGTTCGTCGTTGAGTTGGTCGAGTGACACGTCGACCATATCTTCATGGCCGCCTTCCAGAACGCTCCGCCACTGCTGGAACACTTCCTGAATGGCATCGCGTTGCCGCTCGAACTCGTCATGGCGCCTGCACGATAAAGCCTTGTCGCGCTCGATGCCCGCCCGGCGCTCGTCGATTTCATTCAAGCGAACGCCTCGCTGTTTTTTGACCGTGTCCCGGGATTGCCTGAAATACGGCTCGACTTCGTCGCGGCGCTGTAATTCCGCCAACATGGAATTGGACAGGAAGAAACCGCGATCCCGCGCCTCCCGCCGTCTGCGTAGCGGCGGCAAGAAACTCAATAAATCGAGCCATAGCGGGACACGTTCAAGGTATTTGAGCCATTGCTTTTCGGCTTCGGCGATCCTGTTCCATTCGATGCCGGTCTCGCGCTCAGCCGTATCGGCATCTTCCTTGCAGCCCAGTAGCGCCGCATCGGCTTGCCTGATCGCCTCTTGTTCGACTTCGATCGAATCATGCAAGTGTCCGTGCACCCGACGGTATGCGGTTGCCGCGCCTTCGCCGGGTTCGTGCCTCGTCGCCCGCCAAACGTCGAAGCGGGCGGAAACGATGGCGGCAATCTTATCCGCCCGCATTCTCAGCAGTTCGTGCAGGACTCGCACTGCCTCATCGACCGTGGAGATCTCACGCCCAAACTCGTTCGAGGCGTGCGCCAGATAGCGCTTCTCGGCTTCGTCGACCGCCGAACTATTTTCGATTTCTTCGAACGGATGAGTATTGCGGTTGTGGGTCGGAAACTCGCTTTCGGTACTGACCGACGCGAGAAACACTCCGAACCCCCTTTTATAGGGAATCCAGCGCGTATGGCCGGTAGACGCGCAGATTTCGCCAAAGCTCTCCAGGACGTTCTCGACGGCCTTCTTGTTCGTCGACGTCACCACGATGAGGGGGCAATCCTTCTCTTTCAGCGCCGCGTCGACCCACAACTGTGCGACGACGCTGTGCAACAGAGCGGTCTTGCCCGTGCCCGGCGGGCCGTTGACGGCAAGCACCTTGCCCTTGCCCAGTTCGACCAGTTCGACCATCGCCATGCGTTGCGTGCGGGATAGCGGAAACTGTGTGGACACATGACCGACGATTTCGGCATATTGTTTTTCGGACGCCGTCATCGGCAGCGTAAGGCGGGCCTTTGCCGCCTCCACCGTGCGCAGCCGGTCGAACAAAGGCAGGGTTTCATCGCTCTTTTCGATGTTGTCGTAGAGCCTGATCAAATGGCGCGCAATCACCGCCGAGTCGTCCGCCAGTCCGTGCCATTCGGACACCAGTTGGTAATCGTCCAGTTCGAGGTCGGGCGTCTCCTCGCCGCTCCATTGGCGAAGCAGCGGCAGGCAAGCGCCCGTGACCTTCTCGAAAAGCGCCGCCGCGAATTGGAACGCATCGTCCAACGAGGTCGCCGCGTATGGCAAACCACTGATGAATTCGTCGTAATCCGCCAATCGACCAACCGTCAGTTCGCTCGGCGAAGGTTCCAGAAAATCCCGCGGTATCCACGGTTGCCGATCGGGATCGGGCAAAAGCCCCCCTTCCCTGTCCAGCAGGCACGGGATGCACAACACGGCGTACCCTTCATGAATATCTTCGGCATCCTGCTTGGCGCCGTGGCTGGCCTTGTCGGACAAACGCGCTGGAATCAGCACGAGCGGAATCGTCTTGGGCGGCTCGTCGTCTTTCTTGCCCTTTTTCTTGCTGTCGTCGAAGCGTTGCTTCGTCCATTTCCCGACGTCGGGTGCGGCGACGATGACGCGCCATTGGCCGTCGACCTCGCCGATGAGGATGGGTTTGTCCTCCGGGGGGATCTTCGGTTCGTACAACCCGGCCTCGGCCAACGCCGCCCGCCAGTATTTCACCGGCACTTTCAGCAGAGTCCGGCTCATGACGGCATCCCATGTTGAATCATCATCATTCCCTCCATTTCTCGTTTTCTGTTCAGGACAGGATGATACAAGTTTCATAGCCGAACAGGAAGAATATGACCTTTCACGGGTATCGGCGGACTCCTTTCGCTTGAGCGCCCTCGCCGTGCTTATTGCTACTTGCGCCATCGCGTCCGCACAGCCTTCAAACACCGCCAGAGCGGTCTTGAAGTAGGGGGGAAGAAAACCGTCTGTCTTCAGTCCTCTGTCCCGCTCACGGAATCACCGCCGAAAAGATCGGCCCCCAAGGCCCCGGTTCGCCCTTGGCGTTCTCATAGCGAACACAAAAATAAATCGTCTTGCCACTTTCCTCCTGTGAAAAATCCAGCCGTTCGCGTTTGCGGCGGGTGAAATGGGAGTGGGGTAATTCATCGCCGGTCACCGGCGGCTTCATCAATCCGACGTTGGCGAGATTGGCGTCTTTCCGGGTTTCCTTGTCGACGAAGGTATAGCCCGCGCCGATTTGCCAGTTGGACGTGATCGTGCCCTGGATTTCCAGATCGACGCCCTGACTCCTGACCAGTCCCGCCGCCCGGTAGCAATAGATGGCCGGATAGGAAGGCGAGGGACACCCACGGCAAACCATCAGTGCCGGGGATGCCCCTCGGATTGAAGCTGCAAAAGGTCGGCATGGGAGAGGCCCGTATCTTCCATGATCTCTTCTATCGGACGATTGCGTTGCAGCATCCTTCGCGCAATGACCCGTTGCGCTTCGTTCTGGCCTTCCTCCCGACCTTCTTCCCGGCCTTGCGCTCTTGCTCCCTCTTCCCGCGAAGCAATATCCCATTCCAGCTTTTCCCTTGAAATCGCCAATTCCCGCAGCCGCTCGTCCTGCGAGAGCGTTTTCAGCTTCACCACCGCCAAACCAATGTCCGGATCTTTTTGTGCCAGCATGTCGAATCAACCCAATCAGTGCCGAGGATGCCCCTCGGATTGAAGCTGCAAAAGGTCGGCGTGAGAGAGGCCGGTCGCTTGCGCAATATTCTCAAGCGATATCCCCAATTCCAAAAGATTCCGCGCAATGACCCGCTGCGCTTCGCTCTGGCCTTCTTCCCTGCCTTCTTCCCGGCCTTCCTCCCGGCCTTCCTCCCGGCCTTCCTCCCGACCTTTTCTCAAGCCTATTTCCAATCCCCTTTTCTCCGCCCCCTCCTCCCGCGAAGCAATATCCCATTCCAGCTTCTCCCTTGAAATCGCCAATTCCCGCAGCCGCTCATCCTGCGAGAGCGTTTTCAGCTTCACCACCGCCAAACCAATGTCCGGGTCTTTTTGGGCCAGCATGTCGAATTCCTCCTCCTTCGTCGCCCGGATGAATTCCAGCCAGACGCACAGTTTTGTTTCATCCCCGCGTTCCGGCAGCTTGGGCAG
>JAITCV010000088.1 GCA_031282905.1 Azoarcus sp.
CTGACGAAGCGCGCGGCCCAGCCTTCGATCAGGTAGGCCAGCCCGAAATCGCCGCTGGAAACGACCAGTCGATCCAGATCTCCCACCGTTGGCGCAACGGGCAACAGTCCGTGCAGATAAACCAGGCCATCCCAGCGGGTCTTGGGTACGGGGAGCAACGGTGCTTTGAAATCAGAAAACGATAGCGATTTCGATGCCTTGACTTCCTCGAACAGGCGGTCGAAGTTGGTGGTGACGAGCTGGGTACAACCCCCGCGGTTCAGCGCGAGCGTCAGCAGAGCTTCGTGCGTAGCGGTGGCGTTCGGGGCGGTGAGATCAGCAGGCGTCAGAATCTTCGCTATTTCGCGGCGCACAGTTTCTCGACCGCCGACCACATCGGCTTCCAGCAAACCGATGGCGGTGTCGAACTGCTTGGCATCAATTGCGGATTGCTGCTCTGGTTTAATTTTGTCCGAAAGGTCTTGGTAGAGCTTCTTCACCAGACAGCCAAAGCCAGGCAGCCCCGCTGGGTAAGAAATACCCGCGCCGCAAAAAAACACCACGCGCCCGTCTTCGTGCTTCTGCAACAGACGTTCAGGAACATCGGGGCCGTTGAAGACGAATTGCATTCACTTGCTCCCAGAAAATCCGCGCTCGTCGAGGGCGCAGCTTGGTTTCATCCTGGATGATGGGCGGAAAAATGTCCGGCAGTTTATCAGCATCGCGCATATGCAGTGAGATTCGATGGCGCTGGCCGGGCATCCGCCTGACTTTCGTGGCGGGAATTGGCCCCGCTTTCCCCGTCTTCTCCACGTTCGGGCAAGCGGGGCGAAGGGCTAGGATCGAGGTGAGGGCTTGCGTCGGCTGGCATGGAAACTGCGAGGGAAGACGTGACTCGATTGCCGCCGGTGGCGGCGAACTTACCCGGACACCCCCCCGAACACCCGATAGGTGCCGCAATGACGATCAAAACCTTACTCGACCGCGATCTGATGGTTCATCACTCCGCGCTCAATCTCCAGGCTTACCGGCAACAGTTGCTGGCCTCGAACATCGCCAATGCCGATACGCCGCATTACAAAGCGCGCGATATCGAATTTGGCGCGGCGCTGGATGAATCCCTGGGCCGCCGGCGCTGGAGCGGCAGCCTGGCGCTGGCTACCAGCCACCCGGCGCATTTGAGCGCCGACGCCCGCTTGCCGCTGGATTCCTTCGTGAAATTCCGTCCCGAATGGCAGTCCGCCGTCGATGGCAATACCGTGCATATGGATACCGAACGCGCGGCTTTTGCCGAGAATTCGGTGCATTACGAGGCCAGCGTGACCTTCATCAACGGCTTGCTGCGCTCGATGCAGACCGCAATTACCGGCCAGCAATAAACCCGCTGGGTACGCCGCGAACAGCAGGACGCGCGCGGGCGAATCGCCCGCCGTCCATGTCCGCGCCACAGCCCGCTTTCAGGGAGACGATCATGGGCAGCATGCTCAATGTGTTTGAAATCGCCGGTTCGGCGCTCACCGCGCAATCGCTGCGCCTCAATACGACCGCGTCCAATCTGGCCAACGCCGATAGCGTGGTGGCCGAGGATGGCCAGCCTTATCGCGCCAAGCAGGTGGTTTTTGCCGCCCGGCAACTCGCGGGTGCCGGGCCGGAATCCGTCGGGGTGCGGGTGACCCAGGTGGTCGAGAGCGCGGCGCCGATGCGTCTTGTCTATGAGCCGAACAACCCCGCAGCCAATGGCGAAGGCTATGTCGAGATGCCCAATGTGAATGTGGTCGAGGAGATGGTGAATATGATTTCGACTTCGCGTTCCTACCAGAACAACGCCGAGGTGATGAACACGGCACGAACCTTGCTGCAACGTACCTTGCAGATCGGTCAGTGAGGCTGACCGGCAAGATTCGCCGCCAGGGAGAACATCGTCATGAGCACCGTCAATAGCACCGAACATACCGCCGCCAGCGTGCTGGCCGGCTTGCAGCGCGGCACGCCGCTCAACCAGAAGACCGAAGAGAGCGAGCAGAGCCGCTTCCTGACCTTGCTGACCACCCAGCTTCGCAACCAGGACCCGATGAACCCGTTGGAAAACGCCGAACTGACTTCGCAACTTGCGCAGATGAGCACGGTCGAGGGGATCGAGCGCCTGAACAAGCTCGTCCAGTCGCTGATGGCGGCCCAGGAGGAATCCGATGGCCTGAATGCCGCCACGCTGATCGGTAGCGGCGTGCTGGTCGAGGGCAAGGGGCTGGTGCTCACCGAGGCGGGCGCGGTGGGCGGTTTCGAGTTGGATGGCAAGGCGGACAAGGTGACGGTGACCATACGCGATGGCGCGGGTTTGCCGGTGACCACGCTCGAATTCGACGATGTGGCGGCGGGCAGCCACAACTATGTCTGGGACGGCAAGCTCGCCGACGGCACGGCTGCGGCGGCGGGGGCGTACACCACGAGCGTGGAGGCAGTGGTCAATGGCGAGAAGGTGAGCGCGCGCACGCTGGAGTTCGGTCCGGTGACCAGCGTGCTGCGCGGCCCCAACGGTACCGATTTCCAGGTCGGTTCGCTGGGGGTGTTCAAGTTCAGCGACATCAAGCAGATTCTATAGAACAGGGAGAACGGTCATGGCATTCCAACAGGGTCTCAGCGGTCTCAATACGTCCTCGCGCGCGCTGGACGTGGTGTCCCACAACATCGCCAACGCGAGCACCGTGGGCTTCAAGTCGTCCTACACGGTCTTTGGCGACATGTATGCTTCAGCGATGCTCGGCAATGCCGGGCGCAACCAGGTCGGCATCGGTTCCAACATCCTCGCGATCAACCAGTCCTTCACCCAGGGCAACACCACGGTCACCAACAACCCGCTCGACATCGCCATCAGCGGCGAAGGTTTCTTCCGCATGGAGCAGTTCGACGGCACGATCAGCTATACCCGCAACGGCCAGTTCGACCTGGACAAGGACGGATTCGTGGTCGATGCCTATGGCAACAAGCTCACCGGCTTCGACGTGGTGACCCAGGTCGCTGGCAACAGCGTCTTTTCCGGCGTGGCGACGCCGCTCAAGGTCGATGCCACCAACATGCCGCCCCAGGCGACGACGGATGGCATCGGCGCGACCGGCTACGGCGCGACCCTGTCGGTGAACCTCGATTCGCGTGAGGAA
>JAITCV010000145.1 GCA_031282905.1 Azoarcus sp.
CCGGCGCGGGCTTCGCGCTTGTTGAAATGCGCTTCCTCAGTGGGCAGCATGTCGCCGCCGCCCTCGAAGACCTGGCATTTGCACTGCCCGCAGGTGCCGCCACCGCCGCAGGCGGAGGAGAGGAAAACCTTGTTGGCCGCGAGCGTGGTCAGGAGTTTTCCGCCAGCGGGCACGGTGACGCTGCGCTCGCCGTTGATGAGAATGGCGACATCGCCGCTGGAAACCAGCCAGGCGCGGGCGATGAGGATGACGACCGCCAACGCGAGCACCACGGCGGTGAACATGCTGATGGCGAGGATGATTTCCTGGGTCATGGGATCTCCTTGAAATTACCCGGCAAAAAGTAAAAACCTACTTTTTGCCGGGTTGGTTTGGGTTTGCAGGCGGGCAAAGCCTGCAAACCGTGTAAATACAACGAAAAACCAGCACGGCCTTGGGGTTGCGTGGCCTGCCAAAAAATGCAAAATACGTTAGCCATATGCCTTGACACCCCACAGGATACAGGCCAAAAGCAAAAGAGCGACGCAGACGATTTCTTCCTGGCGGTTTTGGGCGCTGAGGGCCAGGACGCCTTGCGTCAAGACGCAGATGAGCCAAAAAAGACCGATGGCGAACGCGCATTCTCCCGTGTCTTCCGGAAGCGGGGATTCCATGCCCGCCCCTTCATACCGATTATACGGAAGCAGCAGCATCAGGAAGAAGCAGATGCCATACAAGGCATGGGCGAGCGGGCGGAGAAGCTTTTTCATCGCGGATGTTCCCGGTATGACGACAGGACTTGCGTGTCGCAGTGCCAATGATGACCGCTCATCATACACACGCGGATGTATGATGATTTTATATACGGTTGCGCTCCAGTCTTCGTTTCTCATCCTTTGTCAGCCAGTTTTTCCAGTTGCGGCCGCAATTTTTCCAATGCGGCTTCCGCCGCCGCCAGCCGTTCCTTTTCCTGGGCAACGACGTTTTCCGGGGCACGGGCGGTGAAACGCTCGTTTTCCAGTTTCGCTTTTGCCTGCGCCGCTTGTTTTTCCTGTTTTTCGATTTCCTTCGTGAGCCGCGCGCTTTCGGCGGCGATGTCGATTTCCACCACCAGCATCAGGCGGGTTTCGCCGACGATGGCGACGGGGGCAAGCGCATCGGCGGGGATATCGTCCGCGAAACGCAGATCGGAGAGTTTGGCCAGCGCCTGCAAAATGGGCGCGAACGCATGAATCTCCGCCAGCGCTTCGGCCTTGCCCGCGACCACCAGCGGCATGCGCGCCGCCGGGGAAATGCTCATTTCGCCACGCAGGTTGCGGCAGGCGGAAACGCAGGCTTTCAGCCGTTCCATCCATGCCTCGGCTTCCGTGTCGATCTTGCCGTGATCCGCTTCTGGATAGGCCGTCATCATTATCGAGTCATGCGTCCGGCGTCCGGCGATCGGGGCGACGCTTTGCCACAGTTCTTCGGTGATGAAAGGGATGACCGGATGCGCGAGGCGCAGCACGGTTTCCAGCGTGTCGATCAGGGTTTGCCGCGCGCCGTCCGCGGTCTGGTTTTCCGCGAGCTCCACCTTGGCGATTTCCAGATACCAGTCGCAAAACTCATCCCAGACGAAGTGATACAGCGCCTGCGACACGAGATCGAGACGGTAATCCGCAAAATTCCGCGCAATTTCGGCGATCAGTGTTTGCAGGCGGCTGACGATCCAACGGTCGGCAATTGAACGTGCGACGTTTTCCGCCTTTCCATCGCGTCCTTCCACGTTCATCAGCACGAAGCGGGTGGCGTTCCACAGTTTGTTGCAGAAGTTGCGGTAGCCCTCGCAGCGGTTCAGGTCGAACTTGATGTCGCGGCCCGGCGAGGCGAGCGAGGCGAAGGTAAGGCGCAGCGCGTCCGTGCCGAAAGCGGTAATGCCATTGGGAAATTCCTGCCTGGTGCGCTTTTCGATGCTGGACGCGTCCTTGGGATTCATCAGTCCCGTGGTGCGCTTTTTCACCAGGTCTTCCAGGCCGATGCCGTCGATGAGGTCGATGGGGTCGAGCACGTTGCCCTTGGATTTGCTCATCTTCTGGCCTTCCGCGTCGCGAATGAGGCCGTGTACATAGACGTGGCGGAAGGGAATCTGGCCGGTGAGGTGTTTGGTCATCATCACCATGCGCGCCACCCAGAAGAAGATGATGTCGAAGCCGGTGACCAGCACGGTCGAGGGCAAGTAGAGATCGAGCGCGGGATTGGATTGTTGCGGGTATTCCAGCGTCCAGTCGAGGGTGGAAAAAGGCCACAGCGCCGAGGAATACCAGGTGTCGAGCACGTCGGGGTCACGAGTAAGACCACCTGTGTAGAGTTTTTCGAGCTCTTGTTCAATGCTGTTACCTTGTCCGGTACCAAAATACTTGGACACCGTTGTGTAATCCGCTGTAGAAACCTGTAGTAGGGATAATGGATCTCTGATTTCATTGATTTTTATATCAATCAGCCTCCTGAATTCCTTTCGGGCGCTTTCTTCGTTGATTGCAACATAGATATTTCCACGACGGTCGTACCATGCTGGAATCTGGTGCCCCCACCACAATTGCCTTGAAATGCACCAGTCCTGGATGTTGTTGAGCCATTGGTTGTAGGTATTGACCCAGTTTTCCGGGTAGAAGCGAATCTCGCCGGAGGCGACGGCTTCCAGCGCCTTTGCGGTGATGGATTGGCCGTCCGCGCCGGGTTTGGTCATGGCGACAAACCATTGATCGGTGAGCATCGGTTCGAGCACGACGCCCGTGCGGTCGCCGCGCGGCACCTTGAGTTTGTGCTTTTCGGTTTTTTCCAAGAGACCTGCCGCTTCCAGATCGGTGGCGATGCGCTTGCGCGCCTCGAAGCGATCCAGTCCGCGATATTTTTCGGGGATATGCTCATGTGGATATTTCCCGTCAAGAATCTTTCCATCTTCAGGATGTCTGGTTCGGGTGCGAAATGCATAAAAATCCACATCCGTACCCTTGTCGATGATTCGCCCATCAAAATCAAGAATACGCAGCATCCCCAAGTTGTGACGCCGACCTACGGCATAGTCGTTGAAATCGTGCGCGGGCGTCACTTTCACCACCCCGGTGCCGAATTCCCGGTCGACGTAGTCGTCGGCGATGATGGGAATTTCGCGCTCGGTCAGCGGCAGCTTCACGGTTTTGCCGATCAGGTGTCGATAACGTTCATCTTCGGGGTGCACCATCACGGCGGTATCGCCCAGCATCGTTTCGGGGCGGGTGGTGGCAACGGTCAAATGGCCGCTTCCATCGGACAAGGGATAGCGGATATGCCACAAAAAGCCGTCTTCTTCTTCCTGCGTCACTTCCAGGTCGGAGACCGCAGTGCCAAGTTTCGGGTCCCAATTGACCAGCCGTTTGCCGCGATAGATCAGACCCTCGTGGTAGAGGCGGACGAAGGTTGCGGTGACGATGCGGTTCAGGCCCTCGTCCATGGTGAAACGCTCGCGCGTCCAGTCCGGGCTGCTGCCCAGGCGGCGCATCTGGCGGGTGATCGCGCCGCCGGAGAATTTCTTCCATTCCCAGACCTTTTCCAGGAATTTCTCGCGGCCGAGCTCGTGGCGGGAAATGCCTTTTGCATCGAGTTGGCGTTCGACCACGATCTGCGTGGCGATGCCGGCGTGATCGGTGCCCGGCTGCCACAGCGTGTTGTCGCCGCGCATCCGGTGGTAGCGGACGAGCGCGTCCATCAGCGTCTGGTTGAAGCCATGTCCCATGTGCAAGGTGCCGGTGACATTGGGTGGCGGCAAGAGGATGCAGAAAGCGGCATCCTTGGGCTTGGCGGTATCCAGCCCGGCGGCAAAATAGCCGCGGGATTCCCATTCGGCGTACCAGCGACGCTCGATGTCCGCAGGTTCGAAGCTTTTGGCGAGTTCCATGGCGAGAAAAGAAAAAGAAGGTCATGGATTATATCCGCTTGGAGCTTGTCCGCCGCCTGACCGGCACCCCACGGTCAGGGCAATCGCATTGAAGAAACAGGCACAGGCGGTGCAATCCAACGTGAAGGAAAAGTCGTGTGCTCCCGCCCAAGCTCGTCAAAAGCGAGGGCCACAGGTCCGCCGTCCTTGTTTGACGGCTGGATTGTCACGCCACACTGACGGGATGGGAGGCAACGATGTTGGCGTGGCATTACAAAACGCATCCATTGCGGCGCCCGCAGCGTGGATCGATTTTCCCCGGTGTCCGGGGCACGAGACCGTTGTGGCACCGGACAATTTCTGATCGCGCAATTTTCCCCCTGGCTACTCGCGGGCCAGGGGGAAGAAACGGAATCACCAATTCGGATCCAGTTCCACGATCTTCACCACCCTGCCTTCGGCTTTATTCACCAGCACGGTCACGGGCTGAACCCGGCTTTTCAGTGGTAGCCACGCGTCGGCATCCGGATTGTCCGCCAGGATTTTATTGACTTCTTCCGGCGGATTGGATTTCCTGAGCTCATCGAGCGTCTGCGCCTTGGCGGTAATCAGTTCCTTGCCTTCCGGGAAAGGACGGTAGAGCTTGGGCAACTGAAAGATATCCATACCGGTTGACAGAAATTCTTCGATCTGCGCGCTGTTCTCCGCGCTATCCTTGGGCGGGGGCACATAGGCATATTGCGGCCCCAGCCAGGACGCGCTGCGGAATTGTTCCAACGCCTTGTCGATATCCAAGTTGCCGATTTCGTCGGCGCGAACCAGATCGAAGCGGTCGACATTGAGCACCAGCCACACCGGTCTTCCCACGGAAACGGTGTAGATGCCATAGATGAAGGCGGCAAGCTGCACGGTGATGATGACGGCCATGTCGAGCTTGAACAGCACGCGTTTTTTTCGTGGGTTGGCAAGCACCAGGGTCATCAAGGGACCGAGGGAAACATCCACACCCAGCACAATGAGAAAAATCCCCGTCACCCCCGCCGCGACATGCAGGGGCGAGGGATACCACACGAAAAAAACCAACCACAACCCGGCCAGGCACAATGTGGCCGACCCGATGAGATGGTAAAGAAAGGCATGCAGGCGAAACGATGAAATAGGCATATGCGATACCTCCGGAACGACACATGAGGAGCAAAATGATACAAGAGTAAACCGGTTTGTGCAGGTCTTCGGTCACATTCGTATGATGCAAAAATCCCCTCCTGCCCATGCATGATGGTATGCAGGATGCGTCGATGGTAAGCCGCCGCGTGTTTTTCGTCTTGCAGGAAAACAGCTACGAAATCATTCCAGAAAAGCCCCGCAACAGGTTTCGTCCATGTGGTTTCAGCATGCGAAACATTTCGAGAAACAATATCGAGAATAATTCCGAATGTTCAAATACCGCACTCGCCACGATAATTTCATCTTCCAGAGGCAGGACATCAGGATCCTGCAATCCGATGTCTACGCCCTTGGCTTTTGAGAAATCGATCCCCATACCCCTTCGGGCGCGACCTGCCTGAGCGAGCCATTGACATCTTGACTACCGATTTCGACAATTATTTTTTGTGTTGTGTTGCAGTTCCTCCTCCCGCCAGACGGGCAGCAGCTTGCCACGTGCCTTGCAATGACTGTACGCGGGCGGTTCGGATGCCTGGGCGTTCCGGGTTTGCTTTTTTGCGGGGAAAAAGAATTTCGGCCCTGCTTCATCTGCCCAATATGTCTTGTATGGCTCCCAGCTTGTGCAGATCTTCTGTCGCGTTCGTATGATGCAAAAATCCTTCCTGTCCGTGCATGATGCCATTGATGAAATTCTGCCTTTTATGCAGAATGCGTTGCTGGTAGGCGGCGGCGTATTTTTCGTCTTTCAGGAAAACAGCCACGAAATCGTTCCAGAACAGCCCTGCCATGGGCTTTGTTCCTGTGCTCGTGTATGATTCCAGCAATACGGCTGGAATGGCGTTGCGTCTTGCCCATGTTACCAGCGCATTGCCGCTGTCCGGATAGAAACGCCAGCAGTCTACCGGGTAGCGATGAAAAATCCCATTGGAGGGCACATTGAGATAAAACAGGCCGTAAGGTTTCAGGATGCGAAGCGTTTCGAGAAACAACATCCAGAATAATTCAGAATGCTCGAATACCGAACTCGCCACGACAATATCCACACTTTCATTTTCCAGGGGCAGGATATAAGGATCCTGTAGAACGATATCCACTCCCTTGGCTTTTTCGAAATCGAGACCCACATAGGAAAAACCTTTGGGCGCAACCTGTCTGAGCGAACCATTGACATCCTGGCTGCCGATTTCAACAATTATTGGCTGTGCTGTGCTGTGCTGTGCTGTGCTGTGCTGTGCTGTGCTGTGCTGTGCTGTGCTGTGCTGTGCTGTGCTGTGCTGTGCTGTGCTGTGCTGTGCTGTGCGGTTATGTCTTCAGAATAGCAGACAAG
>JAITCV010000155.1 GCA_031282905.1 Azoarcus sp.
GATCGCGCGTACGGTGAGGCTGCCGTTGGGCAGGCTGACCCGGGTGGTTTGTGGGGTTTGGGCTTGGGCTGAACCCGCGCAATACATCAGGCATAGAAGGAATAGTCCCCAGGTGCGGAGGATATGCCTGATGTGTGATAACTCTGGAGAGGGAGATGCCGGAGTGGAATACATGGGAGGTATGACTGGAGAATCGGGGGATTATCCGGCAGGAGAGGGGAATTTGCAAGGCGGCCCGAAGCTCAAGATACTGGAATTAGGACTGCAAGCCCCCAAGACGTAGAATCGCTGCATTCGCACAGCTTTTGCAGCGCATGATCAATCGCAGCCTGGAAACGGAGATGGACGTGCATCTGGGCTACGGCGGAGGAGTTTGCAGGGCGAAAAGTATCGGGCGGTGGTTCGCATCTGGTGAGACAATTGGGCCAATATCATTGTGTTCTTCCAGTTCCCGCCGAAGATTCGCAAAGTTGTCTACACAACGAATGCCATCGAATCGCTGAATATGAGCCTGCGCAAGCTCACGCGCAATCGATGTATCTTTCCCAACGATGAGGCGGCGCAGTTGTTTCAGTTGAATCTCGATGTCGATGATATTTCCTTGTCCTGTCGTCACCTTTACGTCCAATATGCCCAATTTGTCTTCCGGGCGCTCGCCCAAGAGATGCGGGTCGACGATCTGCACATCGGCGTAATCTTCCGGCGGCAGGTCGAGCGCCGATTGCAGAAAGCTCACCAGCAGGCGCTTGTCGCTCATCAGACGCTTGAAGACGACATCGTTCCGGGGTTTCAGGATTTCATGCGGCATGGGGTTTCTCGCGGCGAAAAATGGTGGCGGCATTGTGCGGCAGATATCGTCGCCATGCAAGGACAAGAGCATCACCCGCAGGTCGAATCCGTGTCGAACCTGGGAGCGCGGGCATCCCGCCCGCCGCGGGCAAGATGCCCGCGAGCGCAACGCGATCAGCCGATCCATATGGGGCGTGTTCATCGTTTGGGCCGTCAAAAACTCATGCCGATCTGCATCAGCAGCAGGTGGCGGCAGAAGTGGAAACGCTCCAGCGCCACCATGAGCATGATCACGTTCAAGAGCGTCAGCAACGCGAGCAGCCAATCCAAGAAGCTGTTGGTCGTGTTCATCGTGGGCACCTCCATCGAAAGTCAAAAACTCAAGCCGATCTGCACCAGGAAATGGGTGTCGCCGTCCCGCTTCGCCACCCGCGCGTCGGGTTGCGCCCCGATCTTGTGCGCGAGCTGCGCCCGCACGGACACCGGCCCCTTGCCCGCGTAATAACCGATGCCCGCGTCCGCAACCTGGATGCCATTATCGACGGCATAGGCGGGGCGCGCGAACCACACCTTGCCGTGCCCGACGAAAATGCCCAGCGCGTGCGCAACGCCCGCCACCGGCGGCAGCGTGCAGCGCGCCTCGATATTGGCGAAATAACCATGATCGCCCGAAATCGACTCCCGGTAAGCACGCGCGCCGCCCGGCCCGGTGATCGTCATCTGCTCGCTGCCGTCCAGGCTCTTGCCGCCCAGGGCGCGTTGCGCGGACACGGCGGCGTTCAGACTCCAGCGCGGGGAGATCGCATAGTTGAACGTCCCCTTCAGCGTGAGGCGCTGGAAATCCCCCTGCGTGTTCGCGCCGCGCCGGTTGGCGGCGCGCTGTGCCGCGTCGTCGAAATCCAGCTGCCCCCGCACGTAGGCAAGATCGAGCGCCGCGCGCGTGCCGCGTCCGCCCAGCGTGCCCCATTGGTCGATGTGCACCGTCACCTCGCCGCCGCGGATCCGCTTCTTCGTCGTCTGCGCCACCGCGTCGATATCGTCGCGCAGCCGCCGCGCCGAAAAGCGCGCCCCCACCTCCACATTGCGATCCTGGCCACGCACCAGCGGATAACGCGCCCCCGCCTCCACGCTGTCGGCATGGCCGGTCGCCTCCAGCGGCTCGTACTGGTCGCCCAGTTCATACGTCGTCCGATCCGCCGCCACGTCCAGCCGCAGGCCGTCGGCCACCGGCACGGCGTAGGCAAGGCGCGCGCTGGTCAATTTGCGCGCGCTGCCGTGGCCGTAGACGCCATTGACCGAGAGCTTATCGCCCAGCCCGAGCGGCGCGTTCACCTCCGCCCCCAAGGCGAGGCGATGCCGTCCGGTATAGCGCGAACCTTGGTTGTCATAGACCGCGAAACCGCCCCAGCGTTTGCCGGCGGGCACGGTCAGCAGCAGATCGGCGCTGCCTTCGGCCTGGCCGGGCCGCACCGTGAGCCGGGGCAGCGCCACCCCCGCCAGATCGGCGGTGAGCAAAAAGGCGCGTTCCAGATCGGCGCGGTGGATGGCCTCGCCCGCGCGCAAGCCACGGTAGAGCGCGCGCACCCGCGCCTCGCCCACGGGGGATTCATTGGTCAGGACGACTTCGCCGTAGCGTCCGATGGAGACGTCTACCGTCAGCACGCCGTCGCGCCCCACATCCTGCGGCGGCAGCCAGGCGTTGGCGAGCGGATAGCCGCGCGCGCGAAAGAGCGCCGTCACCTGGCCGACGGCGGCGTCGATTTCCGCCATGCTCAAATGGCCACCGGCGTGGGCGTCGAGCAAGGCTTGCGCCTCGGCGGCGAGCGGTTCGGCGTGGGTGAGGCGAAAGGCGGGCACGAACAGGCGTTCTTCCTCGTCGTCCGCCCGTGGCGCGGCGGCGGGCGGCGCGGGCAGGGGGACGGCATCTTGCCGGGGTTCGGCGGGCGGGCGGATGGTCTCGCTCTCGCGCAGGATGCTGCCCGCTTCCGGCGGCACCTGCGCCGCCGCTGGCGACAGCGCGGCACAGAAAAAAACAAACGGGACGAGGCGGATGTGCGTTGGCATGGTGGACACCTGTGGGCGAAAGTGGGGTGTTGATCGCGGGTCAGGGATCAGATGTCAGGGATCAGGGATCAGATTTGAATCACGCGGCGCTGCGCGCCGCCATGCTTTTCTGATACCTGATACCTGATCCCCGATACCTGGGCGACGGCGTGTTTTGCCCGGCGTCGGGCACGATGAATCCCC
>JAITCV010000193.1 GCA_031282905.1 Azoarcus sp.
GGATTGCGCCCGTCATTTTCACTTCTGCGCACACTTGCCGCCGGACTCGCCACTGCCGGAAGCTGCAAACCATAGGCCGCTTGCGGGTTCAGGGATACGGTTTCCATCACAACATCCTCCTTCAAAAGCCTCTATTTTCAGGATAGCGCAACCAAGCCAATTTACAAGGCCGCTCCCTGTTTCCTGACGCGGCGGGGCGGAAGAGACCGCCCCGCTCAGGGCACTGGCCTCAGAGATTCAGCAGCGTTTGCGCATGGTGCGCGATCATCCACTCTTCGTTCGTGGGAATCACCAGCACATCGACCTGGCTATCCGGCGCGCTGATGCGCAGGTCACGGCGGGCATTGGCTTCCGGGTCGAGCTTGATGCCCATCCAGCTCAACAGAATCGCAACGCGACGGCGGATTTCCACCGCGTTTTCGCCGATGCCGCCGGTGAAGACCAGCGCATCCAGACCACCCGACGCGGCCGCCAGCGAACCGGCTTCGCGGGCGATACGATAGCAGAAGAGATCCACGGCTTCCTGTGCTTCCGGCTTGTCGGATTCCAGGAGATCACGCATGTCCTGGCTCACGCCGGAAACGCCGAGAAGCCCCGATTCCTTGTAGAGCAACTGGGTGATTTCCTTCGCGCCCATCCCCTTGTTTTCCATCAGGTAGAGAATGACGCCCGGATCGAGGCTGCCGACGCGGGTGCCCATGACAAGGCCATCCACAGCGGTAAACCCCATGGTGGTGGCGACGCCCTTGCGCCCGACCATCGCCGCCATGCTCGCGCCATTGCCCAAATGGGCGATGACGACGCGGCCTTCGGCGCGGGGGGTATGTTCCGGCAGGGTGCGGGCAATGAACTCGTAGGAAAGGCCGTGAAAGCCATAACGGCGCACTCCTTCCGCCGTCAGGTGACGCGGCAGACCGTAGATCTGCGCCACGTTGGGCTGGGTGCGGTGGAAAGCCGTGTCGAAACAGGCGACCTGCGGCTCATTCGGCATCAGCGCCGTTACCGCGTGGATGCCCGAGAGGTTGTGCGGCTGGTGCAGGGGCGCAAGCGGGATCAGCTCGGTCAGTTTGGCGATCACTTCCTTGTCCAGCTTGAGCGGCTTGGAGAAGTGTTCGCCGCCATGCACCACGCGGTGCCCGACGGCGGTGATTTCCAGCGCCGCGGCGTTCGCGGCGAGCCACTTGAAGAGGTGGTCGAATGCCTGCTGGTGATTGGGATTGGCAACCGGCAGATTGGTATTGACCAGCTTCACGCCTTCCTTGTTCTTGGCGGAAAGTTTGGCGGCAGGCGTGCCGATGCCCTCGATCTGACCGGAAATGGCCGCGTTCTGTTCCAGGTCGTGCGCAACCGGAAAAAGCGCAAACTTGATGGAGGAAGAACCCGCGTTGATGGTGAGAATGGCTTTGCTCATGTTTCGCTCCTTCAGACTTTGCGATTATGCCGCGCCAGGAGCGCCGCCACGACACAGGAAGCGACGCGGGTCTCGGCGGTGTCCGCGCGGGAAGTGAGGATGACCGGCACCTTCGCGCCCAGCACCACTCCCGCCGTCAGCGCGTGCGAGAGATATTCCAGTTGCTTGAAGAGCATGTTGCCCGCTTCCAGGCCCGGCACGACAAAAATATCGGCCTGCCCCGCAACCGGCGATTTGATGCCCTTGATCTTCGCGGCTTCCGCGGAAACCGCGTTATCGAACGCCAGCGGACCATCCAGCACACCGCCCTTGATCTGACCACGATCCGCCATTTTGCAGAGCGCGGCGGCTTCCAGCGTGGATTGCATCTTGGGATTCACGGTTTCCACGGCGGCGAGAATCGCCACCTTGGGTTCGGCAATTCCCAGCGCGTGCGCGAGATTGATGGCGTTCTGGGTGATGGAGACCTTTTCTTCCAGCGTTGGCGTGATGTTGACGGCGGCGTCGGTAATCAGCATGGGTTTGGGATAGGTCGGCACATCCATCACGAAGACATGACTGATGCGGTTGTTGGTGCGCAGATTGTTGGCGCGGGAAACCACCGCGCCCATCAGGTGATCGGTATGCAGGCTGCCCTTCATCAGCGCTTCCGCCTCGCCCGCGTGGACGAGACGAATGGCTTCGGCGCAGGCCGCATATTCGTCAGCCGCTTCGACGATCCGCAGCCCTTCGAGATTGATGCTGAATTCCGCCGCGATGGCGCGGATTTTGGTTTCCGGCCCCACCAGAACGGGAACGATGACGCCAGCCTCGGCGGCCTGTACCGGGCCTCTCAGAGACTCCTTGTCACAGGGATAGACAACCGCAACCGGAACCGCTGGCTGCCCCTTGACGCGGGCAACCAACTTTTCCAGACGTTCGGCCTTACTGGGGATAGTGACTTCTGGCATTGCAACGCTCCCATAAAAAGTGAGTGATCGGCGATCAGCCGACGATGTGATAGCCTGCGTCGATGTGGATCGTACTGCCCGTCATGGACTTGGCGGCATCGCTCACCAGGTAGGCGGCCAGCGCGCCCACATCCTCGATGGTGACCAGTTGGTGCAGGGGAGCACGCGATCTGGCCTTGTCCATCAATTTGTCGAATTCCTTGATGCCGGAAGCTGCGCGGGTCGCCAGGGGGCCGGGGGAAATCGCTGTCACCCGGATGCCTTTTTCACCCAGTTCCGCCGCCATGTAGCGGGTCACGGACTGCAAGGCCGCCTTGACGGGACCCATGATGCCATAATTGTCGATGACTTCGTCCGCGCCCATGTAACTCATGGTGAGTAAACTGCCGCCCTCTTGCATCAGGGGTTCAGCGAGTTTTGCCATGCGAACGAAGGAATGGCAGGAAATATCCATCGCGCGGATAAAGCCGTCCCGGCTGGAATCGGTCACACGCCCATGCAGGTCATCCTTGGGCGCGAACGCAATGGAGTGTAGCAGAAAATCCAGCCGCCCCCATCTTTCTTCGATCACCTTGAAAAGGGCTTCCAGTTGCCCGGGCTGTTCCACATCCAAAGGCTCGATGATGGTCGCGCCCAAAATTTCCGCGAGCGGACGAACGTGTGGTTCGGCCTTGGCGTTCATATAGGTCAGCGCCAGTTCCGCGCCGCAAAGGTTGAACGCCTTGGCACAGCCATAGGCGATGCTGTGATTGTTGGCAACACCAACCACCA
>JAITCV010000086.1 GCA_031282905.1 Azoarcus sp.
CCGAAGCCAGCGAGGCGGTCCAGAAGTTCGGCGTGGGTCGCGGGCGCGAAATCTTCCGCCGCGCCGATGCCGTAGGCAAAAAAGCGCAAGGGGCGGCTGCGGGCGATGGCGGGGTCGAGCTGGCGGACGCTGCCCGCCGCGCCATTCCTGGGATTGACCAGGGTCTTTTCACCGCGTGCTTTCGCTTTTTCGTTATAGGCGAGCAAATCGTCGCGCCGCATGTAGGCTTCGCCGCGCACTTCCAGGAGCGGCGGCGCTTGGCCTGCCAGGCGCAGGGGAATGTCGCGCACGGTTTTGAGATTCTGGGTGACGTCTTCGCCGGTCAGGCCGTCGCCCCGGGTCGCGCCCTGGATCAGCACGCCGTTTTCATAGCGCAGGCTGACCGCCAGACCGTCGAATTTCAGTTCCGCCACGTATTCAAGCTCGGCGCTTGCGGCAAGTTCCAGTTCGCGGCGCACGCGGGCGTCGAAGTTTCCCGCGCCATTGGCGGTGGTGTCGGTCTCGGTCTGGATGGAGAGCATGGGCACGGCATGCACGACCTGGGCGAATTGTTCCAGGGGCCGACCACCGACCCGCTGCGTCGGCGAGGCGGAGGAGCGGAATTCAGGGTATTGCGCCTCCAGTGCCTGGAGTTCGCGGAAGATGGCGTCATAGTCCGCGTCGGAGATCGTGGGCGCGTCGAGTTCGTAGTACGCACGGTTGTGGGTTTCGATTTCCGCGCGCAAGGCGGCAATGCGCGCTTTTACCGGTTCGCTCATGCTTCGAACAGGCGCAGGGCCAGCGGACTGCCCGCCGGAATGCCGCTGGCGGCCATGCTGTCCTGGTAGCGTTGGATGCTCGAACGGATCAGCAGGATATCGTCCGTTCCCAGTTCCTTACCGTTGTCATCGACCACGATGGCCTTGAGTTTGTCGGCCAGCCGCATGGCGAGCGTCATCATGTGTTCGAATTCCTCCACGGCTTGTTCCACTCTGGGCAGGTCGAGCATGAGGGCGATGCCTTCGGTGCGCAAATCGTTCAGGTTCTTGCGCGTAAACAGCTCGGCGCCGCTATTGACCAGGGCGTAAACGGTAACCCCTTTGTCATTGACGGCGTGAAAGCTGCCGTCAGAAGATAGCCTCAGCCCCGCGGCCTTGGCCAGCGGCTTGATTTCGCTGCCCAGGAAAACCTGCTCCGGCGCGGTGACGAGGTTGATGACGATCTGTACGTCGACCTTGGCGCAGAAACGGTCGAGTTCCGCCGCGCCGCCCAATACTTCGGCGCGCGTCGGTTGTTCCGCGAGCACGGCGCGGAACTGTTCGGCCAGGCGCTGCATGCCTCCGGTGAAGCGGAGAAAATCGCCTTCGCCGACCGCGCCCTTGCGGTCGACCAGTTGCATCGCGGCCAGAAACCAGTGATGCGCGCCGCTGGAGTGAGCATCGATCCGCCGCCAGCGGTTCAGGCCGTCGTCGAAGGCGTACCAGATCAGCGGACGGGAGAGCCCTTCCAGTATCTGGCTCTGGGCCGCCCAGAGTTTCGTTACGTCGATCGCCGAGTCCGTGGCCTCGATGCGGATGTTGCAATCGACGCGCGAATCGACTTCGGCCGGCAGCGCCGGCGGCACCCGCGCGCCGCCCTGATCCACCCGGCGTTCGGCATCGCCATCGTCGCCATCGCCGATGCCCGTATCGTCAACGTCGTCATCATCGGCGATCACCGGATCGCGCCGCCAGCCGTCGTCATCCTGCGGTTCGTCGAGCAGCACATCGGGATGCCTGGGGCCAAACACATCGTCGGCTCTTTTGCGATGGCGGTTTTCCTGCCATCTGCTGTAGATGAACACGAGTATGACAACAAGCACACCCGCCGCGATCAACGCGATCTGCAGTCCGCCATCCATGGCCGCACCGTTTTCACTATTCATAATCATCGCCCGTATCGTCGTTGTTGGCGCGCGCGGGATCGCGCCGCCAGCCTTCCAGTCTCCGTGACTCCTTTCAGTCTCCGACAGCCAAGACGCCAGGATTCCCGCCGTTCGCCATCCATGCCCGCCGTTTCCATCGCTCCAGCTTGCCTCATGCCGCCACCGGTTCGGCCAGGCGCAGGGCCTCCTCGATATCCACTTCCACCACGCGCGACACGCCTTGTTCCTGCATCGTAACGCCAATCAGTTGTTGAGCCACCTCCATGGTGATTTTACTGTGACTGATGAAGATGAATTGGGTCTGCAATGACATTCGCTTCACCATCCGGCTGTAACGCCCGGTGTTGGTGTCGTCGAGCGGCGCATCCACCTCGTCGAGCATGCAGAATGGCGCCGGATTGAGCTGGAACATCGCAAAGACCAGCGCGATCGCGGTGAGCGCCTTCTCGCCGCCGGAGAGCAGGTGGATGGAGGCGTTTTTCTTGCCCGGCGGCTGGGCGACGATCTGGATGCCCGCGTCGAGGATTTCCTCGCCGGTGAGCACCAGTTCGGCCCGGCCACCGCCGAAGAGTTGCGGAAACATGCTGCCAAAATGTTCATTGACCGTATTGTAAGTGGCTTGCAACTGTTCGCGGGTTTCGCGGTCGATGCGGCGGATGGCGTCTTCCAGGGTTTCGATCGCCTGGAGCAGGTCGTCGTTCTGGGCGTCGAGATAGCCTTTGCGCTCGGCGGCGTTCGCCAGTTCCTCGACCGCGGCGAGGTTGACCGCGCCCAGTTCGCTGATTTCGCGGGCCAGCCGCGTCACTTCGCGTTGGATGGCGGCTTCCTTGGGCGCGTCGGCAAGCAGCGGCGCGAGGCGGATTTCATCGGCGTTCGCTTCTTGCAGGCGCTCATTGAACTGGGCCACCGCCAGTTCCGCCGCTTGCACCGCCAGGCGCAGTTCGGCGACGCGTTCCCGCAGCGGCGCGGCTTCATGCTCGGTGCGCAGGCGCAATTCCTCGGTCTCGCGCAGGACGGCGGCGGCGCTCTCCAGCGCGTCACGGCGGGCGGCGAGCGCGGTTTCACGGCTGGCGCGGGTTTCCAGCGCGACTTGCAGGGCCGCGTGGCTGCGTCCGGCGTCGGTTGCTTCCAGTTCGCTTTCGCGGCTGGCGCGCTCGGCGGCGACGCGCTCGAGCTGCTCCGCCGCCAGTTGCGCGTTGCGGGCATTGTCTTCGAGCTTGCCTTCGCATTCGCGCGCGGAAAAATGGGCTTCCTGCAATTCGCGGGCGAGCGATTGTTCCAGCGTGCGCATCGAACGCAAGGCGTCCTCGCGCTCGCGCAGCACCTCGGTCGCGCTGTCGAGCTGGACGCGCTGCAAATCGGCGAGTTCACTGGCGCGGCTGTATTCAAGCTCGGCGCGGGCGTGACGCTCGCGCTCTCCGCCTTCCTGGTGCGCCAGATCGGCCAGATCGCTTTCGATGCGCGTGCGGCGCTCCTCGGCGCGGGCGAGTTCCTGGCTGAGTTTGAGCACTTCGACCTCGTCGGCGTGCAACGCGGCTTGTGCGGCCTGCGCTTCGCGGCGGCGAGTGTCGATGTGTTCTTGCAAACCGGTGGCCGATGCTTCCGCGCCGAGCAAGACGTCATGGGCCAGCCGCGCGTCGTCTTCGAGCGCTTGTTGACGCGCGCCCAGCGCGTCGATTTCGCGTTGGCGTTCGATGACTCCCCGGGTGCGGCTGTCGGGGACGAAATGCACCAGCGCGTGGCGGCTGAGCGCCTGCCCCGCGCGGCTGACCAGCACGACGCCGGGCGCAAGCTGGGCGCGGCGCGGCAGCCAGTCGTCGAGGCGGTCGACCGCGAACCAGCCGCGCAGCCAATCATCGAGCAGCGGCGCGAGCCGGGCATCCGCCTGGACATGGACGGCGAGCGGCGCGCAGCCGGGGGCATCGTCGCCAGACAGCGGCGCGCTCTTCTGTTCCGCGCCATCGGCAAAGCCCAGCGCCAGGGAAGCGGGCGGCGGGGTGTCGAGCATGTCGGCGGCCAATTTGCCCTCCACGTCCGTCGTCAGCGCGGCCAGCCGCTCGCGCAACGCGGCTTCGAGCGCTGCTTCCCAGCCTTCATCCACCTTGAGTTCCCGCCACAGCGGCGCGAGCTCCTGATGACCGTGGCTGGCAAGCCAATCGCCCAATTCGCCCTGGCTGGCGACCTGGGCCTGGAGTTGCACCAAAGCGTTGCGTTGCGCGCGCAATTCGGTCAGGCGGCGTTGCACGCCGCGCTCGGCCTCCATCGCGTCCTTGAGCGCGGCCTGGGCGGCGGGCAGGCGGGCTTGGGCGGCGGCGATTTCCTGTTGCAAGGCGTCGAGCGTTTCACGCCGGACTTCGAGCCGGGCCTCGCGTTCCGCCACCGCGCGCGCGTCCGGTCCGGCGATGGCGCCGCGTTCGCCTTCCAGCCGGGCGTGGCGCTGGATGAGCGCGTCGAGCGCGCGCTGGGCATGGGCGCAGTTGGCTTCTTCCAGCCGCGATTGTTGCTCGGTCGCGCTCAGTTCGCGGCGCACCGCGGCGGCGGTGGCATCGGCCATGGCGCGCGCGGATTCCAGTTCCGGCAGGCGGTCGGCAATCTCCACATGGCGGGCCTCGGCCTGTTCCGCGCGCAGATTCGCGTTGTCGCCGAGCGCCTGCCAGCGGGCGCGCTCATCGGCGAGCGCATTGGCGCGCGCGCGCCAATGCTCGTGATCGAGATCGAGCTGGTGCAGCCGCGCTTCCAGGCGTTGCCGGGTCTCGGCCAGGTGGCGCAACTCGGCTTCCAGCCGGGTGACTTCGGCGCTGACCGCGAACAGGTCGCTTTGCGCGATGTGCACGGCCTCCGAAGCCTCCAGATGCGCGCCGCGCAGGTCTTCGAGACGGGATTCGAGCGCCTGCAAGCGGGCGTTGTCGGTATCGATGCGCGCGGAGGATGCCGCCAGTTCTCCGGCCAGCCGGGCCTGTCCGTCGCGGGCCTCGTTTCTTTTCACCAGCCACAGCAGTTGCTGGCGTTCCTCGTGCGCGGCGGAAAGATCGCGGTAACGGCGGGCGACTTCGGCCTGCGCTTCGAGATGGACGACGCGCTCGCCCAATTCCATGCGTATATCATCGAGACGGGTGAGGTTGTCGCGCGCGTCCGCCAGGCGTCCCTCGGTTTCACGCCGCCGCTCACGGTAACGGGTCACACCCGCGGCTTCTTCGAGAAAGCCGCGCACTTCTTCCGGGCGGGCCTCGATGATGCGCGAAATCATGCCCTGCTCGATGATGGCGTAGGCGCGCGGCCCCAGTCCCGTACCGAGAAAGAGGTCGACCACATCCTTCCTGCGGACATGGACGTTGTTGATGTAATAGGAGGATTCGCCGGTGCGCTCCAGCACCCGGCGCACCGCGATTTCGGCGTAACGCGACCACTGTCCGGCGGCCTTGCCCATATTGTTGTCGAACACCAGCTCGACGCTGGCGCGCGAGACGGGTTTGCGGGTGGTCGAACCATTGAAGATCACGTCCTGCATCGATTCGCCGCGCAAGGCCGAAGCGCGGGTCTCGCCCAGCACCCAGCGCACCGCGTCGATGATATTGGATTTGCCGCAGCCGTTGGGGCCGACCACGCCGACCAGATTGCCCGGCATGAGCACCGTGGTCGGGTCGACAAAGGTCTTGAAACCGGCGAGTTTCAGCTTGGCTAGTCGCAAGATCGGACGGCTCGGATAAAGGACGGGGAAGGCGAAGAAAACGGGGCATGATACCATCGTCGGCCTTTTGCTTTGGCGGTGTGCGCTTTCGTGGCTTTCGCGTGCTTTGGTACGCTTGGGCGCGTTTTCTCGTGTTTTGGTGTGTTTTTTGTCCTTGCCCTGCGATTTTCTCCTTGAATCCCGATCTTTCCCGCCTTCAGCCCTATCCGTTCGAGAAACTGCGCGCATTGTTCGCCGGGCTGACCCCGCCCGCCGGACTCGCGCCGATCCGGCTCTCCATCGGCGAACCGTGCCACCCCGCGCCGCCTTTCATCGGCGAGGCCCTGAGCGCGCATATCGACGGCCTGTCCATCTACCCCGCCACTCTGGGCAGCCTCGAACTGCGCGAGGCCATCGCCGGCTGGCTTTCCCGCCGCTACGCTTTGCCCGCGGTCGATCCCGCAACCCAGGTCATCCCGGTCAATGGCACCCGCGAAGCCTTGTTCGCCATCGCCCAATGCGTGGTCGATGGCCACGCCGGGGCCAGGGTATTGAGCCCCAATCCGTTCTACCAGATCTACGAAGGCGCGGCGCTCCTCGCCGGGGCCACGCCGGTCTTCATCAACAATCTGCCCGAAACCGGCTACGCCCCGGATTTTTCCGCGCTGCCCGAAGCACTCTGGCGCGATATCCAGCTCGTCTATGTCTGTTCGCCCGCCAACCCGACCGGGCGGGTATTGCGGCTCGATGAATGGAAACAGTTGTTCGATCTGGCCGACCGTCATGATTTTGTCATCGCCGCCGACGAGTGTTATGGCGAAATCTACCCCGACGAGGCCCATCCGCCGATCGGCGCGCTCGAAGCGGCGCACCAACTGGGCCGCGTCGACTACCGCAATATCGTCAGTTTCTTCAGCCTCTCCAAACGCTCGAACGTGCCCGGCCTGCGCTCGGGTTTCGTCGCCGGAGACGCGGCCATCCTCGGGAAGTTCCTGCTCTACCGCACCTACCAGGGCTGCCAGATGAGCCCGGCGGTACAGGCGGCCTCCGCCGCGGCCTGGCGGGACGAAAGCCACGTCATCGAAAATCGCAGGCTCTACCGCGAAAAGTTCGCCCGCGTCACCCCACTGCTCGCCCCCCATCTCGATGTCGCGCCGCCCGAGGCCGGTTTTTACCTGTGGGCGCGCACCCCCGTCGCCGATACCGAGTTCGCATGCCGTCTACAAGCGGATTACAATGTCGCGGTCTTGCCCGGCAGCTTTCTTGCCCGCGAGGCCGGCGGCGTCAATCCCGGCGCGAATTTCGTGCGCATCGCGCTGGTGGCCGATCTGGCCGAATGCCTAGCCGCCGCCGAACGCATCGTCGCCTGCTGCGGGCAATTTCACTGAAACCGTTCCGATCTCATCATTCGAACCCCGTAGAACAAGAGAAACACCATGCCAGACCTTCAGTCTCTCCAGCGCGTCATCGACACCGCGTTCGACCATCGCGCCAACCTCTCCCCCGCCTCCGCCCCCGCCGAAATACGCGACGCGGTGGAAACCGTGATCGCCGGACTCGATGACGGCACTCTGCGGGTGGCGGAAAAGAAAAATGGCCTCTGGCAAGTGAACCAGTGGATCAAGAAAGCCGTGCTGCTCTCCTTTCGCCTGCGTGACAACGAATTCATCCACGCCGGCGACCTCAACTACTTCGACAAGGTGCCGACCAAGTTCGGCGACTACACCCCCGAACGTTTCCAGCAAGGCGGCTTTCGCGTCGTGCCGCCCGCCGTGGCGCGCCGGGGCAGTTTCATCGCCCATGACGTGGTGCTGATGCCGTCCTACGTCAACATCGGTGCCCGCATCGACACGGGCACCATGGTCGACACCTGGGCGACCGTCGGCTCCTGCGCCCAGATCGGCAAGAACGTCCACCTTTCGGGCGGCGTGGGCATCGGCGGCGTGCTCGAACCCGTGCAGGCCGGGCCGGTCATCATCGAGGACAACGTCTTCATCGGCGCGCGCTCGGAAGTGGTCGAAGGCGTCATCATCGAAGAAAACGCGGTGCTGTCGATGGGGGTGTACATCGGCCAGAGCACCAAAATCTACGACCGCGAAACCGGCGAAATCCACCGTGGCCGCGTGCCCGCCGGTGCCGTGGTGGTGCCGGGCAGCCTGCCGTCGGACGATGGCAAATACAGCCTTTATTGCGCAATCATCGTCAAGAAAGTCGACGCCCAGACCCGCGCCAAGACTTCGCCCAACGAACTGCTGCGCGCCTGAACCTCCCACTCTTCCTGTCAATTTCCTTCCACCAGACCCCTACTCATCATGGTTTTCGAACGACTATTCCAACTCATGGCCGAAAAGCAGGCATCGGACATTTTCGTGACCGCGGGCGCGCCGATCCACATCAAGATCCAGGGAGTCCCCATCCCGATCAACCAGCAGATCATGGAACCGCCGATGATCCAGCGGATGGCCTACGAAATGCTGACGCCCGAGCAAGTCCAGCGTTTCGAGAAAGAACGTGAGTTGAACATCTCCTTTGGCCGTCACGACATCGGCAACTTCCGTATCAACCTGTTCTGGCAGCGCAACTCGGTGGCGATCGTGGTGCGCTTCATCCAGAGCAACATCCCGACCATCGAAAGCCTGGGCCTGCCCTCGGTACTGAACGAACTCATCGTAGACAAGCGCGGTCTGATCCTGATCGTCGGCGCCACCGGCTCGGGCAAATCGACCTCGCTCGCGGCGATGATCGACTACCGCCTGCGCAACTGCACCGGCCACGTGCTCACCGTCGAAGACCCGATCGAATACCTGTTCCGCCACCAGAAATCCGTCGTCAACCAGCGCGAAGTCGGCATCGACACCCACTCATGGCAGGACGCGCTGAAAAACGCGATGCGCCAGGCGCCGGATTGCATCCTGATCGGCGAAATCCGCGACCGCGAGACCATGCAGGCCGCGCTCGCCTATTCGCAGACCGGGCACCTTGCGCTTGCCACCCTGCACGCCAACAATGCCTATCACGCGCTCAACCGCATCATCAACTTCTTCCCGCTGGAAAATCGCGGTCTGCTCCACCTCGACCTCGCCATCGCGTTGAAGAGCATCATCTCCCAACGTCTGGTTCATCGCCCCGACGGTCAGCGCATTCCGGCGGTGGAAATCCTGATGAATACCCGCCACATCGCCGACCTGATCGAACAAGGCGCGGTCAGCGGCATCAAGGAAGCGATGGAACAAAGCCTCGCCCCCGGCTCGCAAACCTTCGAGCAAGATCTCTACCGGCTCTACCAGGAAAAAACCATCACCCTGGAAGAAGCCCTCACCAACGCCGATTCGCCGACCAACCTGCATTGGCTGATCAACAACGGCGGCATCACGGAAAAACGCAAATCCTCGGACGACCTCCTCAGCGTTCCCGAATTCGCCGAAACCCACCCCAACGCATCGTTCCAGTCCTTCGCCCTGTCCATGGACGTCCAGGACGGCCAGGGCTGAGGGACAGAGAGCAGAGGACGGAGGAACCGTCAGGCGGCGGCGGCTTTGCCGCCGTTTATCCAATCTGTTCCCCGACCTCCGTACCTGTCTCCTGAATACATGAGCGCTCCGAAACCGATGACCGACTCCCCCACGCGGGCGCTGGCGCGGGCGCTGATCGCGCGCCCGTCGCTGACCCCGGATGATGCTGGATGTATGGACCTCCTCGCCGCGCGCCTCGAAGCCATGGGGTTCGCGCTGGAATGGATGCCCCGAGGCGGCGTGCGCAACCTGTGGGCGCGTCGCGGCCACGGCGCGCCGCTCCTCTGCCTTGCCGGCCACACCGACGTCGTGCCGTCCGGCGACGAACGAAACTGGACCAGCCCGCCGTTCGCGCCCACCGTCCGGGATGGCTTCCTTTACGGGCGCGGCGCGGCCGACATGAAAACCTCGCTCGCCGCCTTCATCACCGCGCTCGAAGCCTTCATCGCCCGGCGTCCCGACCACCCCGGCAGCATTGCCCTGCTGCTCACCTCCGACGAAGAAGGCGCGGCCACCCACGGCACCGCCGCCGTGGTCGACACCCTTGCCGCGCGCGGCGAGCGCCTCGACTACTGCATCGTCGGCGAACCGACCTCGGCGACGACGCTCGGCGACACGATCAAGAACGGCCGCCGCGGCTCGCTCTCCGCCACCCTCACCGTGCGCGGTCAGCAAGGTCACGTCGCCTATCCCCATCTGGCGAAAAACCCGATCCACCTGCTCGCTCCCGCGCTGGCCGAACTGAGCGCCATTCGCTGGGACGAAGGCAACGCCTTCTTTCCGCCCACCACCTGGCAAATCTCCAACATCCACGCCGGTACCGGCGCGAACAACGTCATTCCCGGTAGCTGCGAAGTCATGTTCAACTTCCGTTTCGCATCGAGTTCCAGCGCGGACGAATTGCAGGCGCGCACCGCGGCCGTACTCGATCGTCACGGTCTCGACTACGAGCTCGTCTGGCAACTCTCGGGCAAACCCTTCCTCACCGCGCAGGGCAAGCTGCTCGCGGCGCTCGCGGCCGCGATTCGCTCGACCGTTGGCGTCGAGCCCGCGCTCTCGACTTCCGGCGGCACCTCCGATGGCCGTTTCATCGCCGCCATCTGCGCCGAAGTGGTCGAATTCGGCCCGGTCAACGCCACCATCCACCAGATCGACGAATGCGTCGCGGTCGACGCCATCGACCCGCTTTCCCGAATCTACCAGCACACCCTTGACCAGCTTCTCGCTGGCGGAGAAGCCCATGTGTAAGGACCGCAAACCCGACGACGAGCACGACGCATCCTGCGCGCATGATGACGAAGATATGGACGGGCACGGCCCGCTCGCCGAACTCGTCACCATCCGGGACTGGCTGCGCTACGCGGTAAGCCGCTTCAACCGCGCCGGCATCTTCTGCGGACACGGCGTCACCAACACCTTCGACGAAGCGGTCTGGCTGATACTCGCCACCTTGGCGCTGCCGCCCGATCGCCTCGACCCCTTTCTCGACGCCTGCATTCCCGGCGACGAACGTCAGGCCCTGTTCGACAACATCGAGCGGCGAGTCGGCGAACGCATCCCCACCGCGTATCTGGTCAATGAAGCCTGGCTGGGCGACTTCCGCTTCCATGTCGACCAGCGGGTCATCGTGCCACGATCCTACTTCGCCGAACTGCTCGACAGCCGTCTCAAGCCCTGGATCGACAATCCGGACACCATCACCAGCGCGCTCGACCTGTGCACCGGCTCGGCCTGCCTCGCCATCGTCATGGCCGAAGTCTTCCCCAATGCCGATGTCGTCGCCGTCGATCTGTCGGCCGACGCGCTCGAGGTCGCCCGGCGCAACATCGACGCATATGAGCTCGCCGACCGCGTCGAACTGGTCCAAGGCGACCTGTTCGACGCGCTTGGCGAGCGCCGTTTTGACCTCATCATCTGCAACCCCCCCTACGTCACCGCCGAAGCGATGGCAAGCCTGCCGCCCGAATACCGCCACGAACCGCAGCTCGCGCTCGCCGCCGGTGACGATGGCATGGATGTCGTGCGACGGCTCATCAACGGCGCGGCGACTTTTCTTTACCCTGAAGGCATCCTCGCGGTCGAAGTCGGCCACAATCGGATACAAGTGGAAGACGCCTTCCCCGCGCTGCCCTTCACCTGGCTGCCCACCCAGGACTGCGCCGACGGCGTATTCCTGCTGCATCGGAAGGACTTGCCGGCGTGAAGGACTTGCCAGCGTGATGGCGCGCGGCAAGGAACGATCAAATAACCGGCGGCTTCGCCGCTGTTCAAGCTGTTCCCTGACATCGGTTCCCTGTCCCTGGAAAACGAGATGATGCGGGTTTTGCGTTGGGAAGACCGGCTCGCGGTATGTCTGCCAGCCGCCGTTGTTGATGCGCTGAAAATAACAGAAGGCGAAGAAATCACCATCGAAGCCGGGCATGGGCGCGCGTTGAACCTGCGTCTTTCTCCTGCGGCGGAAACGGCGGCGGCGCTGCAACGGCTGCGCGGATTCCGTGGTCGCCTGCCCGCCTCGACCCCAATGGCGAATGACGGCGCAATTCCCGCGCGGGCGTTTTTCGACGCGTCGATCCTGCTTGGCCTGCTATCGGCCAACACGAAAAAAGCCCAGCATGCCGAGGCGATCCTGTTGAGCGGCATATCGAGCGCATCGGCGCTCGACGAGGCCGCGCATTTCATGACAAGCACCCTGGGCATGGCGGACGAAGAAAGCGGCCATTTCATCGAACTGGTATCGAACCTGGGCGAATTCGTCTGCCCCGGCCCGCAAATCCACGCGGACGCCCGTCGGCTGATCCGTGCGTATGGCATCGAGCCGGCACATGCGCTGGACATCGCCATCGCCTTGGACGCCGGTTGCGACACCTGTTATACGGAAAAGGAAATATCCCACTGGCCGACGGAACTACACCTGACGATACGCAATCCATTCGCAAACCAGGAACCCAACCCGCCGGAACCGGTGCAGAAGCGGCGTCTGCGCAGCCTGTACACACGCCCTGGTTTCCTGCTGCGTCGCGCCCACCAGATTTCCGCCGCGATCTTCGAGAACCAGACCGCCGACATCGAATTGACGCCTGGGCTGTTCAGCATCCTGACCGTCCTGTCCGGACACCCCGGCATCGATCAAAGTACGCTGGCGCGCGCCATCGGTCTCGACAAAGTGACGATTTCGCTCCTGCTGCGCGCGCTGGAAAAGCGCGGCTTGGTCGCGCGCACGCCCGCGCAGGAAAATCGGCGCAGTCTGGCGATCCGGCTGACCCCGGCTGGCGTTCATCTGCTGGAGCAGGCCGAACCGCGCATAGATGTGGCTTACCGGCAACTGACCGCGCCGCTCACGCCGCAGCAATTGCGCCAATTGATGCTGCTGCTGGACACCTTGAATACGGCGCTCGATCAATTCGCGCGCACCGAATTTCGCCCGTTGGCGGATTGAGATCAAGCCCGGCGCGGCGCCGCTACGATACTGTCCTAAACATTGTGTTCGGGGGTGACCGGGGCCGGTCTGGGTTCCGGGGCGGGCAAGGGCGCGGGGAGCTGCAATTGCGAGGGCACTTCGCGGAGCTTGTGCTCCATCATGTAGTCGTTCATCGCTTTCCAGCCCGCGAACACGGCGGCTTTCTGCGCGTTGGGATTGAGCATGTAGCAGTCTTCGATCGAGCGTCCCGACTGGCGGCAGGCGCTGCCGATGGCCTGGCCTTCGGCTTCGATTCTGGATGGATTGGGCAGACCGAGCAGTTCGGTGAGCTGATCGCAGGCGGTGAGCAGGGGGAGCGCGGCGAGGATGAAGAGGAGACGGGGGCGCATGGCGGGCAGTGAAACGGATCGATATGGATGCGAAGGATAACGACAATGTGGGGGGAAAGCTTGAAAGCGATGCCGCCCGGCAAAAACCTCTTGACAGACATATCGACATGATTAAACATGTAGACATGAAACCCGCTTACAGCCACAGCCTTCCGCCCGAATGGCGGGCCATCTCCCAGGTGTTTACCGCTCTGGGGGACGAACATCGCCAGCGCATCCTGCTTTTGTTCGACAAGGGCGAACATCTCAATGTGGGCCAGATTGCGGCGGTGTCGACGCTGACCCGTTCCACGGTGTCCCATCATCTCAAGATTCTTCATGAGGCCGGGGTGCTGGGTTCGGAGAAGATCGGCAAGGAAGTGCTGTTCTGGATCAATCGCGCATGGCTCGAGGAAACCCTGGGTAACGTGCTCGATTACCTGCGGGAAAACTGTTGAGGGAGGAAGCCCTTGCGCTGGCGTTCTCTTTTTTTGCTTCCATATGACGAAGGTCATGATCATGATAAAAACATATATCTCCGCCTTGCGGCCCTTTTTCCATGTGTTCCTGCGCGCGTTGGCGCGGCTGCTGTTCCGCGTCCGGGTGCGCGGGATGGAAGAGGCGATCGCCGTGCGCGGCAAGACCGACCGCCTGCTGGTCGTGGCCAATCACGAGTCTTTTCTCGATGGCATCCTGCTGGGCCTGTTCCTGCCGCTCCATGCCCCGATTTTCGTCGTGCATACCGAGGTGATCAAACATACCCTCTGGCGGCTGGGGCTGGATTTGCTCGCGGATTACATCGCCGTCGATCCGACCAATCCGATGGCGTTGAAGCGGGTGGTCAAGCTGATCGAGTCCGGCCGTCCGGTGGTGATTTTCCCCGAAGGGCGGATCACCCTGACCGGCAGCCTGATGAAGGTCTATGAAGGCCCGGCCTTCATCGCGGCGAAAACCGGGGCCACCTTGCTGCCGGTGAGGCTGGACGGGCCGTCGAGATCCTATTTTTCCCGGATGTATGGGCGTCGCCGCCGCTTTTTCCCGCGCATCACCGTGACCGTGCTGCCGACCACGACCTTGTCGCTAGCAGAGGGCGGCAACGCCCGCCAGCGTCGCCATCGGGCAGGCGAGGGTTTGCGCCGCTTGATGCAAGAGGTCGCTTTTGCACCGCCGCCCAATCAGACCCTGTTCGCCAGCTTGTGCGACGTCATCGCGCGCCACGGGCGTGGCCGCCGGGTGGTGGAAGACATCAAGCAGGTCGAGTACAGCTATCACGATCTGTTGAAAATGAGCCTGGCACTGGGACGGCTCGCAAGCCGGATCACCCGGCCCGATGAGCGGGTCGGTTTGTTGCTGCCCAACATGACGCCGACCCTCGGCCTGTTTCTCGGGCTGACCGCCTTGAAGCGCGTGCCGGCGATGCTGAACTACACCGCAGGGGTCGATGGCATGCAGGCGGCATGCACCGCGGCGGAAATCCGCACCTTGATCACTTCGCGCGCCTTCGTCGAGCAAGCCAAGCTCGCCGACAAACTCGCGGCGCTGCAAGGGTTGGATCGCATTGTCTACCTTGAGGATATGCGCGCGGCGATGTGTTTCGCCGACAAGCTCTGGGTGCTGTGGGCACTGTGTTTCCCGCGTACCGTGGAGGTCGCGGCCACACCCGAGGATGCCGCGGTGGTGTTGTTTACGTCCGGATCCGAGGGCAAGCCCAAGGGGGTGGTGCTGTCGCACCGGGCGATTCTGTCCAATATCGGCCAGATACGCGCGATAATCGATTTTTCCCAGGAAGACCGGGTGCTGAATGTATTGCCGATTTTCCATTGCTTCGGCCTGACCGCGGGTTCGCTATTGGCGGTATTGACCGGGGCGAGCCTCTTTCTTTATCCGACGCCGCTGCATTACCGGGTGATTCCCGAACTCGCCTATGAGCGGGGCTGCACGGTGTTGTTCGGCACCAGCACTTTCCTCGGCAATTACGCCCGCTTTGCCCATCCTTATGATTTTTATCGCCTGCGCTATGTGGTTGCCGGGGCGGAAAAACTCTCCACCACGGTGCGCGATCAGTGGTTCGAGAAATTCGGTATTCGCATTCTCGAAGGCTATGGCGCGACCGAAACCGCGCCAGTGATCGCGGTCAATACGCCGATGGCGTTCAGAAGCGGCACGGTCGGGCAGTTTCTCCCGGCAATGGATTACCGCCTGGTCCCCGTGCCGGGTATCGAACGCGGCGGCCTGCTGCATGTACGCGGCCCCAACGTGATGAGCGGCTATCTGAAAGTCGACCAGCCCGGCGTGCTGCAAACACCAAGCTCCGAGGTCGGGCCGGGGTGGTATGAAACCGGCGACCTGGTCGAGATCGATGACGATGGCTTTGTCCATATCGTCGGGCGGGTCAAGCGTTTCGCCAAGGTGGCGGGCGAAATGGTGAGTCTGGAGAACGTGGAAAAACTCGCGCAGACCGCTTCGGCTTCCTTCCAGCACGCGGCCTCCAGCCAGCCCGACGAGAGCAAGGGCGAGGCGCTGGTGTTGTTTACGACCGACGCCGACCTGAACCGGGCCGCGCTGCAAAAAGCGGCGCAGCAACTGGGCATGCCCGAACTGGCGGTGCCGCGCAAGATCGTGCGGATCGATGCCTTGCCGCTTTTGGGCACGGGCAAGACCGATTACGTCACCCTGAAACACATGGCGGAAACACTCTGAACATGGGCGAAAAAAAACCGTCGAACCGCGCCCGCCGCCGTTTTTTCCTCGGCGCGGCGGGCGTGCTGGCGACGCTGGCGGGCTGCCATGCGTACAAACCTTTTCTCGTCAATCCTTGCCGCGACCCCGTGCTCGATGCAGCGATGGCAAGCCCCTGGCTGGCGCGCATCTGGGAAGGACTCGATCCCGCGCAAGTGTGGGATTGCCACGTTCATCTGGCGGGCATCGGTGACAGTGACAACGGCCTGGTGGTCGGGCGCGATCTGTTGAGCCTGTGGCATCCGGTGCTCTATTGCCAGCGCCTGTTCTATCTGAACGGGGGTTGCGTCTCCACCGAGCCCGGCACCGTGGATGAAAACTACGTGCGCCGCCTTGCCCTGTTGACGCAGAACATGCCCGCCGGCGTCAGGTTGATGTTGTTCGCCTTCGACTGGTATCACGATGACCGCGGCCGGCCCGTGCCGGAAATGAGCACCTTTTACGTGCCGGACGATTACGCGCGCAAGATGGCGGCGGCGCGTCCGGACGTTTTCGAATGGGTGGCTTCCATCCATCCGTATCGCCCGGACGCGGTAGATCGTCTCGAAGCCGCCGCCGCGCAGGGCGCGCGCGCGGTGAAGTGGCTACCCGCCGCACAGAACATCGACCCCGCCTCCAGCCGCTGCGCCACCTTTTTCGCCGCGCTCGCCCGCCTGCGCCTGCCCTTGATCAGCCATTGCGGCGCGGAAAAGGCGGCGCAAAGCTCAAGCATGGAGCATTTTGGCAATCCCCTGAGATTGCGCCGGGCGCTGGAAGCCGGGGTCAAGGTGGTGGTGGCGCATTGCGCGAGCGCGGGAAAAGACGAGGATCTGGACCAGCCGGGAACGCAACGGACGAGTTTCGAACTTTTCGCCCGCCTCATGGACCAAGCCGAATGGCAAGAACACCTGCATGGCGACATCTCCGCCATCGCGCTGCGCAACCGCAAGCCCGAAACCATCCGGACATTGCTGGAACGCGACGACTGGCACGGCCGCCTGCTCAACGGTTCCGACTATCCGCTACCGGGCATCCTGCCGCTGATTTCTCCCGCCGCGCTTGCCGGCCATGGCCTGTTGCCCAAAGAAGCCGTCGCCGATCTGGAAACGCTGCGCGAACACAACGCGCTTTATTTCGATCTGGCGCTGAAACGGCTGTTGAACTGGCAAGGCAAACGCTTTCCCGCCAGGGTTTTTGAAACCCGCGCTTTTTTCGAGACCAGGTGAATGGACAACCCATTCCGTGTTTCAATCCTGGGCGAAAGCGCGCGGAAAAGGCAATATTTCTCCCATACCGTTGATGGAAAGTTTCAACCGGAGGTCGTTTCCGATGGAAAATCAAGACATGGCGCAATCCCCTGAAAACGAAGGCGCGAAACATCATTCCCAATTCGCCTTGCTCGGCGAGCGCCGCCTTTTGCCCTTGTTTCTCACCCAATTCCTGGGCGCGTTCAACGACAACGCCTATAAGCAGGCGTTGTTGGTGCTATTGGGTTTCAACGCCATCGCCTGGACCGACATGGAGCCGGGTGTGCTGCCCAATCTCGCCGCGGGGATATTCATCCTGCCGTTCTTTTTGTTCTCCGCCACCGCCGGGCAATTGGCGGACAAATTCGATAAAGCATGGCTGGCGCGCGCGACCAAGGCATTGGAGATCGTCATCATCCTGCTTGCCGGGGCAGGGTTCTGGCTGCATAGCCTGAGCGTGCTTTTCGCTGCGCTTTTTCTGCTCGGGCTGCAATCCACCCTGTTCGGCCCGGTGAAATACGCCATCCTGCCGCAACACCTGCGCGACGACGAACTCGTGGGCGGCAATGCGCTGGTGGAGGCGGGCACCTTTGTCGCCATCCTGTTCGGCATGATCGCGGGCGGACTGCTGATCAAAGGCGATGGCGGCGGCGCGTGGATCGTCGGCGTCTGCCTGGTGGCGGCGCTGGCCGGTTTCTGGGCAAGCTGCCGGATTCCCGCCGCGCCCGCGCCCGCGCCGGAGTTGAAAATCACCTTCAATCTGCTCGCCGAGACCTGGCGTTGCGTCGGTTTCGCCCGGCGGGAACGCAGCGTTCTTCTCTCCATCCTGGGCATTTCGTGGTTCTGGGCCTATGGCTCCCTGCTGCTGGTACAGCTTGTCAGCTACACCCAATCGGTGCTCGGCGGCGACGAAGGCGCGGTGATTTTCCTGCTCGCGGTGTTCTCGATCGGCATCGGCTGCGGGTCGCTGCTATGCGACCGGCTCACGCGCAGGCGCGGCAAGACGGTCGAACCGGGGCTGGTGCCGCTCGGCGCGCTCGGCATGACCATTTTCGGTGTAGACATCGCCTTCGCCGGTTCCGCTAGCACTGGCACGGTGCTGCCGCTCGCCGAATTGTTGCGCGCCGCCACGCTCTGGCACGTTGCCGGCGACCTGCTGTTGCTCGGCATCTTTGGCGGCATCTACTGCGTGCCGCTCTATGCGCTCGTGCAGCAACGCAGCCCGGTCGATTGCCGCGCCCGGGTCGTTGCCGCCAACAACATTCTCAATGCGCTGTTCATGGTGCTGGGGGCGCTCGGCGCCAGCGCCTTTCTGGCGCTGGGGCATGGCATTCCGATGCTGTTCCTGCTGGCGGCCGCGCTGCACGGCGTGGTCACAGTCTATATCTTCAGTATCGTGCCGGAATTTCTCATCCGCGCGCTGATATGGCTGGGGTGGCGCAGGGAATAGCCCGTGTCGAGACAGTCAGGTGGCATCACGGGCGCTTTTCATCTACATATGAGGTCTTGCGGGCGTCTCGTCGCGCCTGCGCCCGAGCAGGCGATTGGCGATGCGGAACAGGCGCTCGCGCGCGGCTTGCGGCGCCAATCCCGCCGTGAGCGGCAGCGCCAGTTCGGCCAGTTCGGCGGCGCGCGCCTCGGTCAGCGCACCGGCGCGCTGACGGTATTCGATCAAGGCGCGTTGCTCGGCCTGGTCCAAGGCGAAGGGCGGGGACTCCTGCTCGTAATCGTCATCGTCGATCGTCGGTGGCGCGATCCGTTCGCGGTAGACGACCACCGTTCCCGCCAGCACATCGCCAAGGCGCTTCCCATTCGGGTCGAGCCACATCGTCAACAAACCGCAGAAATAAACCATAGGCATGAAGTCGACCGCTCGCAGTATATTGCGTACGAACGAAGCGCCCCAGCCGATCGGGGTGCCGTCGTCGTGCAGCACGGTCAGGCCCGACAGGCGTTTTCCCGGCGTGGCGCCGCGCCACAGCGTCTCGAAGACGATCGGGTAGAACCATTCCAGGAGAAAGAACAGCAGGATCGCCATGGCGATGCCGAAGATGCGGAGATGGCCGAGCAGGAAAACGAGCACGGCGAAGATCAGCAGGCGAATGAACAGATCGATGAGCCAGGCGCGCGCCCGTACCACCGGGCCGGCCAGGCGCAGTTCGAGTTCACAGCCTTCGGGGGTGAGCACCCGGGAAAGCGTATCCAGGCGAGGCCGTGGTGAAGAGGCTGGGCGCCGCATCAATGCTTGCTGATGAAGATGTCGCGATAGCTGGCGTAGATGCTGCAGAAAAGGAACGGCGTTATCACTATCCAGAAAAGCACCCAGACCACCATCAACCAGCCGAGCGTGAGCATGGTTGTTGTGAAGATCTCGACGGGCTGCCTCTGCGGCGACAGCAAGCCAAACACCAAGGCAATGAGGATGGTCAGCACGATGGGCACGAGACCATACAGCAGGAAAGGCAGGAGGTTGCGCAGGCAGCCGCGGAAACTCAGTTTCATCGCCTCCAGGGCCGGCAGATCGTGCAGGGCGATCAGCGCCGGAGCGAACCATATGGCCATCATCAGCGGAATGGCCAGCAGCGCGCCCATCAGGAAGCCAAACAAGATGCCGCCAAGCAGCGCTGGCGCCTTGGGCGACACGGTCGCCACATTCGACGCGGCCACGGCATAGACGCTACCGAACAGACCGGCGATGATGAAGATGGCGATCATGCCGATCAGGTAGATCGCGCCGATTGCCAGCAGACGGCCGAGATGGTCCTGGAATCCGGTGAACAAATGGCCGAAAGTCAGTCTTTTGCCGGATTCCAGATCGTGGCTGCCGCGCATCAGGCTGGCGTCGAATACCGGGAAAAGCAAGGAATTGGCCACCGCGCCAATGAACGGAATCAGGGCAAGTCCGAAGTTGATGAGCGCCATCACGGCGCTGATCACGATCCACGTACCTGGGGCATTCGTGAACAGATGCCAGCCTGCGCTCCACCAGGCAAAGCCACGTCCCGCGGCAAGTTTGTTCGGATCGGCGGCGAGCGTGCCGTCGGGCGACAATCTGTCCTCGACGGGCGCGGCGGGCGCGGCAAACGGGTTATTGTCCCAGGCGCTGGACAGCGGACGCTTGTTCGGTGGTTTGGTGTTGGACATCATGGTCTCCTGAAGTTGATGATTCGATTTCCGCGAAGTTCCGGATGATACGGAAAATGCCGTGCCGCATCAGTGTTTACCGATGAAAATATCGCGGTAGCCAACATGGATGCTGCAAAAAAAGATCGACATCAGCATCAGTATCAGTATCGCCCAGCCGAGCGCCAGCAACAACATATACTTTTTGAATAATGTCGCCAAGCCGAATGGGAGGAAGACCAGCATGACGAACACGAAGATGAACACGAGGCCATACATCAGGAAAGGCAGGATGTTGCGCAGGCAGCCCCGGAAACTCAGCTTCATCGCCTTCAAGGCGGTCAGATCGTGCAAGACGATCAGCGCCGGGGCGAACCATATGATCATCGCCAGCGGTATGCTCAGCAAGATGCCGAGCAAGATGATGCCGGGCCGCGTTGCTCCGAGGGTGTCGGCCATAATGCCAATGGCGAGTATGCCTGCAATATTGACCGCGCCGATCATCAGCAGGCGGTCAACATGGTTCCGGAATCCGGCGAACAGATGGCCGAAACGTAGTCCTTCGCCGGATTGCAGATCGTGGCAGCCGAGCATCAAGCCGGCATTGAGCACCGGAAAGAACAGCGTGTATACCTCTTTGCCGACGAACGGGATCGAAACCCGGGCAAACCCGATGTTGATGAATATCACCATGAGGCTGATCCCGATCCACAGACCTGGGGCATCCTTGAACAGATGCCAGCCTTCGCGCCACCAGGCAAGGCCGCGCCCTGCGGCGAGTTTGTTTGGATCGGCGGCGAGCGCCAGACGATCACTCGACGGCACGTCCTCGACAGGCGTGGCGGGCGCGGCGAACGGGTTCTTGTCCCAGAGGCCGGGAAGCGGAGGTTTTTGCGGCGATTCGGTATCGGGCATCGTGCGTTCCTGGAAAGAGGACAGCGCAGGGGGCAGAACGGTCAAATGACGTTGACGTGGTCGCCGTTAGTTGATTGTCTTTGGTCCCTGTCTGTTTGTCCCCGGATCGCCCACCACCCGGTTTCGTCCGGACGTTTTCGCGGCGTAGAGCCGTTTGTCGGCGAGTTCGATGAAGGCTTGCGGGCTGTCGCCTTCGGCGGGGAGGTGGGTGACGACGCCGATGCTGATCGTGGTCGAGGTTGATATCTGGCCAGCGGGGAGGGTCATGGCGGCGACGGCAGCGCGGAGTTGTTCGGCGATGTCCAGCGCGCCGACGTGATCGGTTTCGGGGCAGAGGATGACGAATTCCTCGCCGCCGATGCGAGCGGCAATATCCCGCGGACGGCGGGCGGCGGCGGCGATGAGTTTGGCGAGCGCCTTGAGCAGGACGTCGCCCTGGGGATGGCCATGGGTGTCGTTGTAGGTCTTGAATTTGTCGACGTCCATCATCAAGAGCGAAATCGGCGTGTGTTCGCGCAGCGCGCTGCCCCATTCTCGCGTCATGTGCTCGTCGAAGCTGCGGCGGTTGGCGATGGCGGTGAGCGGGTCGAGCAGGCCCAGGCGTTCGATGAGGCGCATCTGGTGCACGATCTGCATGTGATTGCGTACCCGCGTCCTGACGATGGCTTCCTTGAATGGTTTGGTGATGTAGTCGAGCGCGCCGAGTTCGAGCCCTTTTTCCTCGTCGGCCTCGCTGTCCAGCGCGGTGATGAAGATGACCGGGATATTCCGGGTATCGGGGTTGTCCTTGAGCTTGCGGATGATGTCGAAACCGTCCATGCCGGGCATGACGATGTCGAGAAGGATCAGATCCGGCAAAGTGGTCGCGACCCGGTCGAGCGCTTCCTGCCCGGATTTCGCGGCAATGACATTGTAATCAGACGCCAGGATGTGGTGGAGCAGCGCCAGATTGGTTTTTTCGTCGTCTACGACGAGGATGGTTTGTTTTGCCGTGCTGTCCATTGGGATTCAATTTCCATGTTCGATCCGGGTTTCGATCTGCGCGCGAATGGAAAGCAGGGTTTGCCGCGCGCAATTGAAATCGAAATCCTCGATCTGTTTGACGATCAGACCACAGTATTCGTTGAAGGGCGAAAACAGGCGCTGGATGCCGGGGATGCGACCGAGCGCGGCGGTATTGCCGCTTGCCAGGAGCGTTTCCAGTTCGTCGGCCAGGGCAAGCGCGGCGGCGGGGCTGAAATCGTCCGTGGCGGCGGATGCTTCGGCGGCGGGGGAGGGCGGCAGCAGGGGGAGCGTGCTTATGGCAATGGCAAGTTCGCGCACCACCGCGCCAAGCAGGGCAGCATCTTCGCGCTGTTCTTTGAGCGCGCGTTCCAGCGCCGCCGAGGCACGGCTCAGAGCCGTCGCGCCGATGATCGCCGCGGTGCTTTTCAGGGTGTGGGCAAGGCGGCGGGCGCTGGTGAAGTCTTTGTCCGCGAGCCGTTCGCGCATCCTGTCCGCGTCGCGGGCGTGATTCGCGGCAAAATCGGCCAGCAACTGACGGTAGAGCAGGGGATCATTGGTGGCATTCTTCAGGCCGAGTTCGCGGTCGATGACGGAGGATGACGACGCGGTTGAAGGCGTCGGCGCGTCGGCTCGCGCCACGCTCTCCGGAAGGGCCACGATCCTTTCCGGCGGCAGCCATGTCATCAGTATACGGCTCAATTCGTCGACATCGATCGGCTTGGCGATGAAGCCGTTCATGCCTGCATCCAGGAAAATCTGTTCGGCGCCCCGCACCGCGTTGGCGGTGAGGGCGACGATGGCGAGCTTGCGGTATTTTTCCGTGCCGAGCGCGCGGATTTTGCGGGTGGCTTCCAGGCCGTCCATTTCCGGCATCATCTGATCCATGAACACCATGTCGTAGTCGTTTGACATGATCTTGGCGATGGCCTCGATGCCGTCCAGAGCGGTGTCCGCCTGGATGCCGTAACCGGCGAGATAGGCGAGCGCAACCTTGAGATTGATCTTGTTGTCATCGACTACCAGCACTTTGGCATCCGGCGCGCGGAAACCCTGCGTGCTTTCGTTCGCCTTTTCGATCTGCGCCGGGTCGCCGGGCACAAGCGGCAGCAAGATGGTGAAGAGCGAACCCACACCGTATTCGCTCTGGATATCGATGCGGCCCTTCATCAGGCTGACCAGGCTTTGGGTGATCGGCAGGCCGAGGCCGGTGCTGGTCTGGCCGCGGTTGGTCTTGCGGTCGATCTGGGCAAAGGCGTCGAAGAGGTGGGGAAAATCTTCCTGCCTGATGCCGATGCCGGTGTCGGCGACGGCAAAGGAGAGCCAGGATTCGCCCTCCTTGTCCACGCGCCCGACCTTGAAATCGACTCCCCCCTGGTGGGTGTACTTGATCGCGTTGCCGAGGATGTTGGTGATGACCTGACGGATGCGGACATCGTCGCCGTAGAGCACGCGGGGCACATCCGGGGCCATGCTCGCGGTAAAGCGCAGGTTCTTGGATTCGGCGGCGAAGCGGTTGATCGAGCAGATGTTGTCGTGGAGTTCCAGCAGGTCGAAATGAACCGGGGTGAGTTCGAGCTTGCCGGCTTCGATCTTGGAAAAATCGAGGATGCCGTTGATGATGTGCAGCAATGAATCCGACATCTTGCGGATGTCGTTGATGAAATCCTTCTGGGTGTCGTCGAGGTTGTCGGTGCGCAGCAGTTCGCTCATGCCGATGATGGCGTTCATCGGCGTGCGGATTTCGTGGCTCATCGTGGCGAGGAACTGGCTTTTGGCCGCGGAGGCCACCTTGGCGGCGCGGGTCTGGACTTCCAGTTCGCGGGAATGCGCTTCCGCCTCGCGCCGCCGGGCTTCGCTCGCTTCGATCTCGCTCATGTCGCGCACGTAAGAGACGACCTGATAGCCATTTTTCCAGGGCACGCGCACCTGCGAGACTTCAGTGAGGAAACGGCGCTTCGTGTCCGGGTTCCAGTGTATCCACTCGTAACGCTGCTGCTGGCCGGTCTCATATACCCAGCGGTTGTGGCGGAAGATGGTTTCCCGGCTGTTCGAACCGTCAGGCTGGAATTCCGGGGACAGTTCATGGAAGCGTCGTCTGTATTCTTCCTTGGAGGAAAGGCCGAACAACACCAGGCAGCCGTAATTGCAGTCGATGATGTTTTGATTTTCGTCCCAGAAGGTGCAGGCCAGCGGCACCGCGTCCAGCATGATGTGCCGCCGCGCGTCCGCTTCGCGTATTTCCGCCTGGCTCGCCTGGCTTGCCTGTTGCGCCCGCAGATCGTGGGCATGACAGACCACGCCGTATTTGCTGCCCCATTTGACGCGGACAAAGGTGAGTTCGGTGGGCAGGGGGTCGCCGGAGAGCGTTTGCGCCAGCAGTTCGCGTTCTTCCTGACCGCTTTCGAAAGTCTTGCGGATCATGTCGTGGAACACGGCGGCGCTGTTTTCGCCGTTGGGCTGTGCGGGCGGCAACAGGCTGGCGGTGCGCTGCTTGAATTCCTCGACCGAGGAAGCGCCGAACATTTCGAGCGCGGCTTCGTTGCAGTCGAGCGCTTGGTGATCTTCGTTCCACAGCGACAGGGCGAACGGCGAGGCGTTGAGCATGGCGCGGGTGCGCTCGTCGGCTTCCGTGAGGACGTGCTCGGTGCTGTCGTGGAAGATGACGATCACGCCATCGAGCAGCCCGCTTTCGTCGAGCATCGGCGCCGCGTGAAGGTTGAACAGGCGTTTTTCGTGCTGGGAAGGGAAATCGAGACGCACGTTGGAGATGGCGGTTTTGCGTCCCTGTTTGACGTATTCGAAACGCTTGACCGCGCCTTCGACGAAATCGTCATCGCCGAACAGGCGGTACAAGCGGGTGAAGTGCCAGCCGGCGATATGCTCGAAACGGTCGATGTCTACCTGGCGCAGGAAATGGGTCGAGCATTGCAGCAGCCGTCCTTCGCCATCGAAGATCAGGATGTTTTCCGGCACATTGGCGAAGAGCAGATCCATGTATGCCTTGCGCCGATGGGTGGAGGGGGCGACGAACCGGGAAGGCGGGGGCCGCGTCGTCATGGTGAAATCTGTCCGGGATCTTGAACGTCCATCGTGGTCAGAGGACGCCGGGGAACAGGAAACAGAAAAATATCCGTCGCTGCGCGGGGCAGCCGGGAGCGCGGATATCTTGCCCGTCGCGAGCTTGCCCGCCGCGAGCGGGACGTCCGCGCCCCTTTGTCCCTGCCTTTGCGTTCCAAATGGCTGAATCGCCACGTGAATCGCCGCGTCGCCACGCTCCACGCAATGACAGTGCGGATATTCATGCTTTCCCTTCCGGCCGCGCGGCCATGCCGGAAGGATATCCTCGTCATACCTTGAACTGCTCCACCGTGTTCTTGACGTCCAGCGTCAGTTGTTTCAGCCGCTCGGTATAGTCGGAGGCCGTGATGGCCGCCGCGGCGTTCTGGTCGGTCATCTGCGCCACGTTCTCGACGTTGCGGGCGATATCCTGGCTGGCCGCGCTTTGCTCTTTCAGGGCGCTGGAAATCTCGGAGACGGCCTGCGCTACCTTGCTGGCGCTTTCGCGGATCGCGGAAATGCGCTTGCCCGCGTCCTGCGCCAGGATCTGGCCGGATTCGACCTGCTTGACGACCCGCACCATTTCGGCGACAGCCTCCTTGGCCGAGGTTTGGATCTTGCCGACCATGCCACTGATGTCGCTGGTTGATTGCGAAGTGCGTTCGGCGAGTTTCCTGACCTCATCGGCGACCACGGCGAATCCCCGGCCCTGTTCGCCCGCGCGCGCCGCCTCGATCGCGGCATTCAAGGCCAGCAGGTTGGTCTGGTCGGCAACTTCCTTGATGACCTGCACCACGCTGGAGATTTGTTGCGATTCATGACCAAGGGATTCGATGACGCTCGATGCCTGGGATACGGTGCTGGAGATATTGCTCATTTCCGTGACCGTCTGTTCGATGATGGCGCCGCCCTGGTTGGCGGTGTCGCCCGCTTCGTGAGCGACGTTTTGCGCATCGACCGCGCTGCCCGACACCGTGCTGATCGACACCGTCATCTCTTCGACCGCGGCGGCCATCGCCGAAGTCGAACTGCTCTGGGCGGACGAACCGGCGGTGACTTCCTTCGCGGCATTGTCGAGTTCGGCGACCGTGTGGTTGACTTCCTGCATCTTGGCATGAACGGTTTGCAGGGAGCTTTGCAGTTTGCCAAGCATGGCGTCGAACGCTTCGCTCAACTGGCCGATTTCGTCATGAGCGATGTGGTGGGTGCGCAGCTTCAGGTTCTGCTCGCGTTCGACTTGCACGATCAGATTGCGGGTGTGTTCCACCGGCTTGATCACCGAGACGTTGAGCGAGACAAACAAGCTGATCATCACCACGACCATGATGGTGAGCACCACCGCCTGGAGCAGGGTGGAAGTACGGCTGCTTGCTTCCATGCCGCCGATTTCTTCGCCGGTGAGTTTGTCGTTCATCTCGACGAGTTCGCGCGTGATCGCGTCGATCTGTTCGGTCAGATGCCGGCGCTGAAGGTTATTTTCGATGACATGCCGGTAGAGGGCATCGAGCTTCTCCGGTGAGGGAGACAGTACCGCGGACCTGCTCTGGGCGAGGTAATCACGGTCATAGTTGAAGAAGGTCTCCCAGATGCCGGTGAATCTTTCCCATATTCTTTGCGCTTCGGGCAAGCGCGGCAGGGCTTCGTAGTCCGCGATGTGCTGGCTGGTCGCCGCGTGGGTCTGTTCCAGTTTTTCGACCAGCCGACGTAGTTCCTCGATTTGCTGCTCATAGGGCAGATGGTTGAGGCTGGCGATCTGATAGGAACGGCGAACCAGTTCGATGGTACTGACATTGACGAGCAACAGGTTCTTGATCTTGGGGATGCGGCCATTGCCGATCGAATGGATGCTCTCGCCGCCATCGAGCGCGTTTTTCAACCCGATGCCGCCGTTCAGCAGCATGCCGACGATGGCGCACAGGGTCAGCAGGAGAAGCTTGGACTTGATTTTCATGATGCGGACTCACTCTGATTTCTGATTGGGGGTGGGTCTGATTGAGGCGACGGCAAGAGGGACGGGCTGTTTGCTGCCTCATTGCAACGCTGCTGCCTCATTGCAACGTCTTGCAACGTCTCCGCACGCTTTTCCGCAACGATTTCGCGGCAATCGTGAATTCGCCTAGCGTGAACCGATCCGGGCGGGCTGGATTTACAGCGGGACGAGACTATTACATGGGTGTGGGCTTTGGCAAGCTTGTCATGGTGTGTTTAGCGAGTTTTGTCTTTGTATCTGTTATTGACTGTCCTCCATCTTCTGTTCCCTGATCGCCCCGCTCAAGAAATATATTTCGCCAACCCCCTTGCCCCCTCATGGCAATGCCTGTATGGTGCGCCGATTCACTCCGCATTGAACGGCCAAGAGCATATTCAGATGATGAACGCACAGCCAGGCATCACCATGAACCGTCCTTCTCGTCTCATCGGCGCGCTGATCCTGAGCGTTTTTCTTCATCCCCTGGCGATCGCGGCGCCAGAAACGACTGCTTCGACCGCTGCTTCGATCGTTTTCCCCGCACAAGCCGACCCCGATCCCGCCGCTCCGATCGCGCGCCTGGCCAGTCCCGCCTTTCTCGAAGTTCTGGTCGCGCCAGCCGACGGACAGCCAGAACAAGCCGCGCTCGAAGCCGCGGTGGCGCGCTGGGCGGCGCGCTCGGACCCGCTCGATCGCGGCGCACTCACCGACTTCCTCGCCCAACACCCCGACAGCCCATGGACGGCGGCGCTCCTCGGCAATCTCGGCCTCCAGGCCCTTGAAGAAGGCCGGTTCAGCCAAGCCCTCACCGACCTGGACAC
>JAITCV010000253.1 GCA_031282905.1 Azoarcus sp.
GCGCGAGGTGTTATGACTAAACTAAATTAAATTAACCTGGCAATCTATACTTGAATCGCGGAAAAATTTCGGGATCCGCTTTTGCCATGATAAGAGACCATCTTTTTTCGATTTACCAACAGGAGATATCATGAAATACGAACAATATCGGCATGATTTTTCCGTTTCCACAGGCAAATGCCGAATACGCCGGGTAAAGATGAGCACTGTGGCCGTAGCAATCGGCTGGAGGCCTCGCACTGCATCAATCCATTGATCTTCCCAAAAAACGGCGGGTGGTTTCCCACCCGCCGCTTTTCAGGTTAACACGACGAAAGTCAGAACAACGGTTCGTCCAGGCCGAGAACCGACTGGCCGCCCTCGATGATTTCGCGCGCGATTGCGGCCGCTTGCACCAGCCAATGTTTGGCGTAATAGCGCGTCGTGGCGATCTTGCTCTTGTAGTAGCCGTCGGTCTCGCCCCCATCGATCTTCTTTTGGGCGATCCGCGCGGATTTGGCCAACAGCCAGCCGCCAACCACGATGCCGCCCAACTTCAGATAGGGTACTGAACCGGCATGCGCGACCTGCGGTTCCGCGCCGTAGATCTTGATCGCCCATTCGGTGGTATCGATCAGCGCCTTGGCCGCTTCCTGCAGGAGCTTGCCAATGTCGCCAAGTTTGGCGTCCCCGGCCAGATCGTCTGCAAACGCAGCGATTTCCTTGTACAGGTCGCGGGCGGTGAAACCGACATCTCCGGTTTCCTTGTTGACTTCGCGCGCGGTCTTGCGGCCGATGTAGTCATTGGCCTGGATCGCGGTCGTGCCTTCGTAGATCGCGGTGATGCGGCAGTCGCGGTAATACTGCGCCGCGCCGGTTTCTTCGATGAAGCCCGTGCCGCCATGCACCTGGACGCCTTCGGAGGTGATGTCGATGCTGCTCTCCGTGCTCCAGCCCTTGACGATGGGGGTGAGCAGTTCCAGGCGGGCTTGCGCCTTTTTCTTCACGGCGGGGTCTGGCGAGAAATTGGCCAGATCCATCTGCCCGGCGGCAAAGTAGCCAATCGCGCGCAGGGCTTCGGTGCGGGCCTTCATGTCCATCAGCAGACGGCGCACGTCCGGGTGAAAGAGGATGGGTTTCGGCGTGGTCTTGCTGTCGTTGTCGCCGATGATCGCGCCCTGGATGCGCTCGCGGGCGTAGCTCAGCGCGTGTTGATAGGCGCGTTCGGCCACGGAAATGCCTTCCAGCCCCACGTGGATGCGGGCGTGATTCATCATGGTGAACATGTAGGCCACGCCGTTGCCGGGCTTGCCGACCAGCCAGCCGACCGCGCCGTCATGGTCGCCATAGGACATGACCGCGGTGGCGCTGCCCTTGATGCCCAGTTTGTGCTCAATGGCCGAGCAGATGAGATCGTTGCGTCCGCCCAGGGAACCGTCGTCGTTTACGAAGAATTTGGGCACGACGAAGAGCGAAATGCCTTTCAGCCCCGGGTCGGAATTCGGCAGGCGCGCCAGCACGAGGTGGATGATGTTCTCCGCCATGTCATGCTCGCCCCAGGTGATGAATATCTTGGTGCCGGTAATGAGATAGGTGCCATCGCCCTTGGGATTCGGAACCGCCTTGGTGCGAATGGCGGTCAGGTCGGAGCCGGCTTGCGGCTCGGTCAGGTTCATGGTGCCGCCCCAGGTGCCATCGATCATCCTGGGCAGGTATTTTTTCTTGATCTCGTCGGAAGCATGGTGCTCGATGGCATGAACCGCGCCCATCGTCAGCATGGGGCAGAGCGCGAAGGCAATGCTGGCCGAACGCCACATTTCATTGACGGCGAAGTTCACCAGGCTGGGCAGCCCCTGGCCGCCATACTCGGGCGAACCCGGCATGGCATGCCAGCCGTTTTCACAAAAAAGTTTGTAGGCGTCCTTGTATTCCTGGCTGACCGTGACCACCCCGTCTTTCCACACGGGCGGTTTCTGCCGGTCGCCCACCACGTTGATCGGGTCGATGACTTCGGACGAGAATTTGGCTGCTTCTTCCAGAATGGCGTCCACCGTGTCGGCGTCGACTTCCGAGAAACCGGGCAGGCCGAGGATTTCCTTCAGACCGGCGATTTCGTTCATCAGAAAACGCATATCGGCAAGCGGCGCGTTATAAGTACTCATTGAGAGTGTCCCTCCAGTAAAGGTGTGTGTGCCTATTTGTTCCACAGGTAGCGGCGATCGTCGAACGCCACGACCCACTCAGGCCGGTATACCACCATCAACGTGATCAAAGCCCCGCTGAGCCAAGCTTCCGAAAAACCAAGCAGCATGAAATACGGCAAATGATCGTCGATGAGAAAACCCGCCCCATATGCACCGGACAGCGCCAGGACGATGCAGGCGAACACGCCCTGCAACATCACGGTCAGCGCCGAACCGGCAAATCCCAACACGAAAACAAACACGAAGAAATGCGCGGGCAAGCAACGCTCCGTCCATTGCTGGATGCCATATGCCGTCATCACAGGCAACACCGCCATCAGCAGGAAATTGAGTGCCCACGCCTGCCAGTCGATCACGCCAACGACCATGATTCCGGTGAGCGCCAACCCCAGCGCCACGATGGCCAACCTCGGCCCCAGGCACAGGGTGACGGCCATCACCCCCAGCAGATGGAGGTTGAGCCCCGGTTTCACCCCCGCGCACATGGCCCATGCCAAGGCCACGATCACGCTGGCGCCCAGCAGCAGGTTGAACTGCGATGGATCCCGCAACCTGGCCCACGGCGCGCGCAGCCAGACCTGATACAACACCACGATGGCAAGGAACGCCGCGCCCCACAGCCATGCCGCATCAAAGAGCGAAGCGGGCAGGTTCATCGGCGTTCCCCCGGATTTTCGTTCAGCCCAGCGCCGCGACCAGTTCCGGTACCGCGGCAAACAGATCGCCTACCAGACCGTAATCCGCCACCTGGAAGATCGGCGCGTCGGGGTCCTTGTTGATCGCCACGATCAGTTTGGAATCCTTCATTCCGGCCAGATGCTGGATCGCGCCGGAAATTCCCACCGCGATATAGAGCTGCGGCGCGACCACCTTGCCGGTCTGACCGACCTGGTAATCGTTGGGTACATAGCCGGCATCGACCGCGGCGCGGCTGGCGCCGAGCGCGGCGCCGAGTTTGTCGGCCAGGGGTTCGAGCACCTTGCCGTAGTTTTCGCCGCTGCCCAAGCCCCTGCCGCCGGAGACGATGATTTTCGCCGCGCCCAGTTCGGGCCGCGCGCTCTTGGTGATTTCGCGTCCCACGAGGCGGACCAGGCCGAGATCGGCGGGCACGGCCACGTTTTCGAGCGCGGCGGCGGCACCTTCGCCCGCCGCGTCGAACGCGGTCGTGCGCACGGTGATGACCTTCACCGCGTCGGCGCTTTTCACCGTGGCGAGCGCGTTGCCGGCATAGATCGGACGCACGAAGGTATCGGCCGCTTCGACCGCGACGATGTCGCTGATCTGGGCCACATTCAGCAGCCCGGCGACACGGGGCAACACGTTCTTGCCCGCGCTGGTCGCGGGCGCGAGGATGTGGCTGTAACCATCGAGGCTCTTCACCAGCGCGGCGACGTTCTCCGCGGTTTGCGTTTCCAGATGCGGCGCATCGGCGACTCGCACCTTGGATACCCCCGCCACCTTGGCGGCGGCGGCGGCCACCGCCGCGACGTTGGCGCCGGCGACGAGCACATGGATGTCGCCGCCGATCTTGGTGGCGGCGGTGACGGTGTTGAGGGTTGCGGCCTTCAGGCGCGCGTTGTCATGTTCGGCAATAACGAGAATGGCCATGTCAGATCACCTTCGCTTCGTTCTTGAGTTTATCCACCAGTTGCGCCACATCGCTCACGATGATCCCCGCGCTGCGTTTGGGCGGCTCGACGACCTTGAGCGTGGTCAGGCTCGGGGTGATATCCACGCCCAGATCGGCGGGCTTCACTGTCTCGAGCGGCTTTTTCTTGGCCTTCATGATATTGGGCAAGGTGGCGTAGCGCGGTTCGTTCAGGCGCAAATCCGCCGTGACCACCGCGGGCAGCTTGACCGCCAGCGTTTCCAGCCCGCCATCGATTTCACGGGTAATGGTGATCTCGTCCGCGCCGGGCACGAGCTTGGAGATGAATGTCGCCTGTGGCCAGCCCAGCAAGGCGGCAAGAATCTGCCCGGTTTGGTTGGCATCGTCGTCAATGGCCTGCTTGCCCGCAATCACCAGCCTGGGTTGTTCCTTGTCGACGATTGCTTTCAACAACCGGGCGACCGCGAGCGGCTGCAAATCGACGTCGGTCTCGACCAGGATGGCGCGGTCGGCGCCCACCGCCAGCGCGGTACGCAGGGTTTCCTGGGATGCGCCGACGCCGCAACTCACCACCACGATCTCGGTGGCAACCCCCGCTTCCTTCAAGCGCACCGCTTCTTCCACGGCGATTTCGTCGAACGGATTCATGCTCATTTTGACGCCGGCCAGATCGACTCCGCTCCCGTCCGCTTTCACGCGGACCTTGACGTTGTAATCGACCACACGTTTAACAGGTACCAAGATCTTCAAAATCATGCTCCTTCATACAAGTTGCATTTTGTGCATCGCACGCTCATTCCGGGCTGTAACCGGAAGTTTCATTATCGCACCACGGCTGGGGCGTGACATTTTGCAGTGCAACACATCCCGCGCCGATCTCACTTCCCCGGCATGGAAACACCAGGCAGGCCCAATGCCGCCCGAGCGTTTTCACCCGTGGCGCGAATCAGTTCGGCGACATCGATGCGGCGCAATCCAGCGAGGGTGATCGCATAGCGCGCGAGGTTCGCCGGCAGGTTGCGCCCCCGTCCCCATGCTGGAGTCATGTCCGGCGCGTCGGTTTCGAGCACGATGGCACCGAGCGGCAATTCAACGGCAAGCCGCCGGATCCGGCGCGAGCCTTCGAAAGTCATCGCCCCGCCAAAACCGAGCTTGAAACCCAACGCGATGAAAGCATCGGCTTGCTGGCGGCTGCCGTTGAAAGCGTGCGCAATGCCGCCCGCGACCCGAACGCGGCGCAAATACTTGAGCACGACATCCTGCGCCCGGCGCACATGCAGGACGACCGGCAGCGCATGGCGGCGTGCAAGCTCGAGCTGGGCGACGAAGAATGCTTCCTGCCGCGCCCGTGCCGCAGTCGATCCCGGCAGGTAATGGTCGAGGCCGATTTCCCCCACGGCCACGCACGATGCCCGCCCGAGCAAGGCATCGAGCGCGGCCAGATCGTCATCGCCCGCCTGTTCGACATAGAGTGGATGAATGCCCAGCGCCGCGAAAACATCGGGTTCGCGCGCGGCAAGCGCCAGCACCCGTCCAAAGCTGGCGCGATCGACCGCAGGCACCACGAACGCCGCCACCCCGGCCACGCGCGCCTCAGCAAGCAGGCTGTCGCGATCAGGATCGAATTCAGTGGCGTCAAGATGAAGGTGAGTATCGATCAACATGGAGGTTGCGATGGAATCAGAAGACAGAACGGAAGACATGACAAAATTCTCACCGGGCACATTGTCAGAGGACTGCCTTGCTGGCCCTCAGCTATCTGTCTTCTGAACCTCAAAGCCCACCACATTGCGCGTCTTCTTGCTGAATTCCACCCCGATCAGATGAATGGGCTGGCGCGGATCGTATTTGTCGGCGTATTTTCTTGCCTTGATCTGCTGGAGTGCCTGGCCTTCCGCTTCATCCTCCACCACCTTGAATTCAAAGAGATAGACCTGCCCGTTGAATTTGACCGCCATGTCCAACCGCCCGTGATTGCTCGCGTCTTCCGGGACGATATCCAGTCCCAGCGCAGCAAAAGTGGCATAGAACACGCTGGCGTAATAACCCTCGAACTCGTCGATTTTATTATTGACGTACCAGTTGTAGGGAATGCTGGCGTAGAGCGAAAAAAAGATTTCCCGGATGCGCTCGAAATCATTGATTTCCAGTGCGTCATAAAGGGCGAATCTGCTTTCTTCCGCCTTGCGCGGATTGCCGATCCAGCGCTCCATGACATTGCCTGTCAACGCGCTTCGGACTTCATGATTGGGGTAGGTCAACATGAACGAAATGTGCTCGCCTCGTTTTTTCTCCTCGGCAATGGTCAGATAGCCGGACTGGAACATCAGGGCTTCAGTGGAAATATCGCCGACCTCGAAGGCGGAAAGCAGGCGAGAAGAGGCTTCCACTTTCTGCAAGGTCGGCAGATAGACCTTGCGCTCGGTGAGCATGTCCACCAAAAAAGTCGGCGTGCCGGTCTCGAACCAGAACGAGCGGAATTCGCGGCAATCGAAGAGCAGTAGAAGATCGAAGGGGTTGTAAACAGCTTCGCCGCGCCAGTTGTAGCCGTTATACCAATGGCGGATTTCGTCCCGGTCCAATCCTTCGAGTTCAGGGGCGAACACGGTATCGACATCGGCATCGGTATAACCGCAAATGTGGGAATACTCGGCGTTGAGTGTGATGTCCTTCAGATTGTTGAGACCGGAAAAGATATTGACCTTGCTGAATTTGGAAACACCCGTCA
>JAITCV010000038.1 GCA_031282905.1 Azoarcus sp.
AGCGGGGTTTCGTAGAGGAAGTCGCGCCCGTTGATGGTAAACACCGGCTTCTTCGAGTATTTCTGCCCGTTGATGGTCAGGTCCTGCGGCACGTCTTCCACGCTCGTGCCCACGCCGGTCGGGGTGAGCACCCCGCCCAGGCCGGAACCGCCCGCGCGGATGCGCTCGGCAATCGAGCCGATCGGACAAAGCTCGATTTCCATCTCGCCGACGAGCATCTGTCGTTGCGCTTCCTTGTTCAAGCCGATGTGGCCGGTGATCATCTTCTTCACCCGCTTGTTGCGCACCAGAAGACCAATGCCTTCCGGCCCCTTGGTGGCGTCGGAAAACGCCGCGTCGTCGCCGATCACCGTAAGATCCTTGACGCCGGCATCAAGAATGGCCTGCATCAACCGTGGCGGCGTGCCGTTCCCCATGAATCCGCCATACATGATGGTCATGCCATCACGCAAAAATCCAGCAACCTTGTCGATTTCCAGTCTTTTGGATTTCATTCCCTCGATCTCCTCGAATAAATGTTTACTGGCGCCATGCTGGCGACCGACCGGGTGTGGCACCCGATAGCTGGAGAGTTTACAGCAACTGAATTGGTAACAGGCTCCGAAAGAGCGTGCGCGAAAATCCCGACTTTGCGGAAAACTTGCGGCCAGAGCGAAAAATCGCGCGAAGAGCGGGAACCCGAACAGGGCTTAGCACTCTTATGTGCCGAGTGCTAACATATGCGCCCAGGAGGTGTCTTTGTCATGAATCAAGCGCTGTCTTTCCCCGTCCCCTGCTGCGTCGGCAGCATCGACCAGTACATTCACTCGGTCAATCGGCTCCCCATGCTCTCGGAAGAGGAGGAAGTCGATCTGGCGACCCGTCTGCGCGACCATGGCGATCTCGATGCCGCGCGCCAACTGATCATGTCCCACTTGCGGGTCGTGGTGTCGATCGCGCGCGGCTACCTGGGCTATGGCCTGCCTCATGCCGATCTGATCCAGGAAGGCAATATCGGGTTGATGAAAGCGGTCAAACGCTTCGATCCCGCGCGCGGTGTTCGTCTGGTGTCCTTTGCCATACATTGGATCAAGGCTGAAATCCACGAATTCATCGTGCGCAACTGGCGGCTGGTGAAAATCGCCACCACCAAGGCCCAGCGCAAGCTTTTTTTCAACCTGCGCAGCATGAAGCAGCAAGACGCCACGCTGGGCCGCGAGGATGTTCAAACGATCGCCGCCCGGCTGGGGGTCAAGCCCGAAGAAGTCGTGGAGATGGAAACCCGTTTGTGCGGCCACGAAATCCCACTCGAAGGCAGCAATGGCGACGATGAAAACGAACGCTTCGCGCCGATTGCCTGGTTGCCCGCCCCGGGCGCCGAACCTCTGGCTCTGCTCGAACGCGACCGGCGCGACCGGCTCCATGGCGAAGGCTTGCGTCACGCGCTCGATGCCCTCGACCCTCGCAGCCGCGACATCGTCGAACGGCGCTGGCTGGTCGAAGACGGGGATGCCGCCACCCTGCATGAACTCGCCGCCCAGTATGGCGTCTCCGCCGAACGTATCCGCCAGATCGAAACGCGCGCAATGCAGAAAATGCGCGTCTTGCTCGCGCCAGCCAACTGAAAGAATACGGGGAGGGACCGGAGCAGGGCGCAAGTCCCGCGATTTCCCGCCTTTTCGTCCGGTTTCCAGCGGAACTCCCGGCATCTCTTTCTGGTCATATGGCACGCATCTGCTATAGTTGGCAGTTGATGCCGACGACACGGATTTCAGACGGCACTGCTGTTCACTCCCCCTTTACCCTCTATTTACCCCGAAGGAGATTCGACAGATGGAAGCTCTCGATACCCTGAGTCGCTCGCAGGATCGCACACTGGCGACCAACCGACTGATTCGCAACACCTATACCCTGCTGGCGCTGACGCTGGCGTTTTCCGCCCTGATGGCCGGGGTGGCCATGCTTTTCCGCCTTCCCTACCTGGGACCATTGATAACCTTTGCAGGCTATGTCGGGCTGCTTTTCCTGACCACCAAGTTCCGCAACAGCGGCATGGGCATCGTGTGCGTGTTCGCGCTCACTGGCTTCATGGGTGCAACGCTGGGGCCACTGCTGTCGTATTACCTCGCTACTGCCCACGGTACCCAACTGGTCATGCAGGCGCTGGGGGCTACCGCGCTGGTTTTCTTCGCGTTGTCGGCCTATGCGTTCTATAGCCGCAAGGATTTTTCCTTCATGGGCGGCTTTCTGTGCGTGGGTGTGCTCGTGGCCTTCCTCGGCGGAATCGCGGCGATCCTCTTCGATATCCCGGCGCTGTCGCTGGCGGTATCCGCGGCGTTCATCCTGCTTTCCTCGGGAATAATCCTGTATCAGACCAGCCAGATCATCCATGGCGGAGAAACCAACTACGTCATGGCGACCGTTACCCTCTATGTGTCGATCTACAACCTGTTCGTCAACCTGCTGCACCTGTTGAGCGTATTCAGCGGCGACGACTGATCAAAAAAACAGAGGACGGAAGGCAGAAAAATCACCGGGCGTTTCGCGCCCGCATATTGGCTGTCTTTTGTCCTCTGACCTTTCTGTCCTCTGAAAGCTTCTATGCCGCCTGAGCTTCGCTCTCGTCATCGCTGGCGGATTCGGGCAGGCGGCTTGCCAGCACCTTGTCGATGCGTTTGCCGTCGAGATCGACGACTTCGAGCCGCCATGCTTCCCAAGTCGTGACATCGCCGGTGCGCGGCAATCTTCCAAGCAGCCACATGATCATGCCCGACAAGGTGTGGTAGCGCCCCTTGTCTTCTTCGGGGACTTCCCTCAATTCGAGCAAATCCTTGAGTTCGGGCAGAGGAATGAGACCGTCGAGCAGCCAGGAACCCTCTTCGCGCTGCACGGCCCAGGCGTCCTCCTGGCGATCCGTGCGGAATTCGCCCGTCACCGCTTCCATTACATCCTGGAGCGCGACCAGCCCCTGCACCTCGCCGTATTCGTCGATCACGAACACCATGTGCGAACTGGAAGCGCGAAACTGTTCGAGCAATTCCATGCCGGTAAGCGACTCGGGCACGTAGACCGGCGTCTGCAATTGGCGGGCGATATCGGCCCTGCCGCCCTTGAGCGTCTGGTTGAAAAGCTGTTTGCTCGAAATGATGCCCAGGATGTCGTCGAGCCCTCCCCGGCACACCGGGAAGCGTGAATGCTCGGATTCGGCCATGCGAGCAAGGTTTTCTTCCAGCGGGCGTTCGATGTCGAGCCAGACGATATCGGAGCGCGGCACCATCAGCGAACCGATCTGGCGATCGTCGAGGCGGAAGACGTTGCGCACCATGGCATGCTCGTTCTTCTCGATGACACCGCTCTCCGAACCCTCTTCGAGCAGGGCGTGGATTTCCTCTTCGGTCACCCCGGGCGTTTTTTCATCGCGCAGGCCCAGGGCGCGCAGGAACAGCGCGGTCGAGCCCGCGAGCAGGCGCACGAAAGGGCGGGAAATGATCGCCAGCGCATTCATCGGACGCGCAACCCGGCGGGCGATGCCTTCCGGATCGATCTGGGCGATGCGCTTGGGCACCAGTTCGCCGATCACGATCGACACATAGGTGATCGATATCACCGCGAACACAGTGGCGCAGATTTCGCTTGGGCGTTGCTCGAAACCGATGGATTGAAACCAGACCGCCAGCGGCGCGGCCAACGCGGCCTCACCGACGATGCCGTTGAGGATGCCGATGGACGTGATGCCGATCTGGATCGTCGACAGGAAGTGGGTAGGTTCTTCGCCGAGCTTGATGGCCACCTGGGCGGCGGCGTCGCCGTCTTCGGCCCGGCGGGCCAGTTTGCCGCGCCGCGCCGCGATCAACGCGATTTCGGACATGGCGAAGATACCGTTAAGCAGGATCAGGACAACGAGTACGATGATTTCCATTTAGTCGTGCCCGCGTGGAAATGACGTCCGCGCGGGAGATAGATTTGGCGGACAATTTAGCACACCTCGCCGCCATCTCATGGTTTTGCGGTTTGCGCGCGATTCAATGTGGAGGGGAACCTTCCAGACGAAGCGCCGCGCTTGTCATTCACTCGCCACCTTGGGCGCTATCCATCCAGGTGCGGCGCATGCGTCAATGGCAAATATATTGTCATTGACTGTGCGCAAATCCGTCTTTCTTGCTTCTGCTTGTCACCTTTGCCAGCGCAGCAGTCGTTCCATTTTTCGTGGTGAGCTTGTTCCGGCAACCGCTCGATGGCATCCTCGAGCGCTCATTGGATATTGATGCTCCATTCGTATGCTGAATTCTTGCATTGTCGCAGGTCATCGCCTAACATCGCGCCCCGGTGGAATGCGTCACAAGCGGCGTACCCCTCGAACTTTCACGTTGGCGATTTCCAACCCATGCGGGTTTCACAAGCATTTTTCCAAGGAGTCGATCATGCTTGGCAAGTCGAAACAGCAAGAGAAGCAAGAACCACCAATGGATCCGAAAACAGCGGCTTTCATCAATGCCATTCGGGAGCGCAGCAAGGAAGATCCACTGATTGGCGCAAAACTTGGCGCCAAAGAAGTGTTCCAGCGACTGATTGTCGGTATGAAGGATTCGAAGGGAGTTCACATCGAGTCTCTTCTGACCGCATTGGGCGCCTTGGTGGGGTATGCATGCCAAGCCAATCTTCGCGCGCAAGCCTTGGCCAAAGGCATGCCAGCAACAGCGCCGTTCCAGGTCGTCGGAACACAAGACGGCAAACAGTATTTCTTCGGTGATCCCCTGAACGACGCACTCGCCGGGTCTCAATACTCCGTATGGGGTTTGGTAGGGGGCGCTGCACAGCATGCGGGGGCCAAGGACTTCCCCGATCTGAATGAAATCTTTCAATACACTGCTTCCGTATTGGGCAGCGAGCGGTTCGGGATTCCTCGTATTCCCGATGATCACAAACCTGCCGATACTCCACTCAACTACTTGAAGGGACTTTGGCCAACACTTTTGCCAACCGTGGAACTGTTTTGCCCAAACCCGGCGGAGTGGCCAATCCTTTATAGCCTCGCCATCCAAGAGGCAATCTACGCGGGCAAGGAATCGATCGACCCTGGTTTGGCGTTTCGCATAGTCATGGAGAGCGCCATTCCAATGTCAAAGGTCGATCTCGCCAACCCCTGACATGGCGCCGGATTTTTGTTGTTTTTGCATGGTTTGAAGGCAGGCTTTGCCTGCCTTCAAACCAGATCGAAAAGCAGGACTATAGTGGCAAAATTCATCATGGACGATTTCCCCGGTTTCATTGACCGGTTCATTTGATCGTTTTGATCCAAACAATAAATTCCTTCCATTACAACCGTATTGGTATCCGTGATTGGCAGCCCCGGGTTTTTCCTGACCTCTATTTCTTGTCTTCTCCTTTGCGTTTCGAGTGGCTCGCCGGAACTGGAATCTCGCCGGTCGCGTCGTACGGATTGCCGCGCGCCTCGCAATGACATAATTCATATGCCATTGAAAGTACCCGTGGCAATCCAGCGGGTTGGTTTCAGCGGCTTTTTATCATCGTGCCGACGCCGTGATCCGTGAGGATTTCCAACAGCAGGCAGTGTTCCACCCGACCGTCGATGATGTGCACCGACTGCACGCCGTTGCGCGCGGCCTCGAGCGCGGAGCTGATCTTGGGCAGCATGCCGCCGGAGAGGGTGCCGTCGGCGACCAGTTCGTCGATCTGGCGCGGGGTGAGCCCAGTGAGGAGATTGCCCGCCTTGTCGAGCACGCCGGGGGTGTTGGTGAGCAGGACGAGTTTTTCGGCCTTGAGGATTTCGGCGAGCTTTCCGGCCACCACGTCGGCGTTGATGTTATAGGTTTCGCCGCCGTCGCCGACGCCGATGGGGGCGATGACCGGGATGAAATCGCCCTGATCAAGCAGAGCGATCGGGCTGGGATCGATCTGGGTGATCTCGCCGACCTGGCCAATGTCGACCAAGTCGCCCAAGGGCGCGTCTTTTTTCTGGATCAACAGCTTCCTGGCGCGGATGAAACGCGCGTCCTTGCCGGTGAGGCCGATGGCCTTGCCGCCGTGCTGGTTGATGAGGTTGACGATTTCCTTGTTGACCTGGCCGCCGAGCACCATCTCGACCACGTCCATGGTTTCGGCGTCCGTCACCCGCAAGCCTTGGACGAATTCGCCTTTCTTGCCGACTTTGGAGAGCAGGTTCTCGATCTGCGGCCCGCCGCCGTGCACAACCACCGGGTTGAGGCCGACGAGTTTCAGCAGCACCACATCGCGGGCGAAACAGTCCTTGAGATGCGGGTCGGTCATGGCGTTGCCGCCATATTTGATGACGATGGTTTTGTCGGAGAAGCGGCGGATGTAGGGTAGGGCTTCGGCCAGGATTTCGGCCTTGAGGCTGGGCGTGATCGAGCGTGGGGTGTCCATGGGGGATCCAGGAAAACAGGGGGAGACAGAAGACAGACAAAGCGACCTGCCGCGTGAATTCTAGGCGATCCGCAAAGCAGGGGACAGACAGGACGGCGGCAAAGCGCCACATGGATTTTCTGTTCCCTGATTCCTGAGCGTCTGTTCCGCTCAGGTAAAATGCCCGCCATGACAGATCAAGCCTCCACTGCCGAAGCGGGCGTGTCCGGCGCGTCGACCGTGACCACGGCGATGACCATGCCACGCTTTGTTCATCTTCGCCTCCACACCGAATATTCGATCACCGACGGCATCGTCCGCATCGACCAGGTTGTCGCCGAGGCCATCGCCGACCAGATGCCCGCGCTGGGGATTGCCGATCTCGCCAATCTCTTTGGCATGGTCAAGTTCTACACGAGCGCGCGGGAAAATGGCTTGAAGCCCATCATTGGCGCAGATGCGTGGATCGCGGGCGCGGAGGGGCACGATCCGTGCAGGGTGTTGCTGATCTGCCGTGACCGCAAGGGCTATGGCCAGCTTTGCGCATTGTTGTCCCGCGCTCATCTGGAGAACAAATCGCATGGCCACGCGCTGATCGACCGGGCATGGTTCGAGGGCGGCGCGGCCAGTGGTCTGTTGTGCCTCTCCGGCGCGCTCACGGGCGATGTCGGCCAGGCGCTGCTCAATGGCAACCCGGTGCTGGCCGAACGGTTGGCGCGGACATGGGCGCGGCTTTTCCCCGGCGCGTATTACATCGAATTGCAGCGCGCGGGACACCCCGGTGCGGAAACGTATGTGCGACAGGCGACGCTGCTGGCCGGACGGCTCGGCTTGCCGGTGGTCGCCACCCATCCGGTGCAGTTCCTGCGGCGCGAAGATTTCGAGGCCCACGAGGCGCGGGTGTGCATCGCCGCAGGTTATGTGCTGGCCGACCGCCGTCGCCCGCGCGGATTTACTCCCGAGCAATATTTCAAGCGCCAGGAAGAGATGTGCGCGCTTTTTGCCGACATTCCCGAGGCGCTGGAAAACACGGTCGAGATTGCCCGCCGCTGTTCGCTGACCGTGCAGTTGGGCAAGAGTTTCCTGCCGCTTTTCCCGACACCGGCAGGGGTAAGTCTTGACGATCATCTCGCCCGGGAGGCGCGCAAGGGGCTGGAGGTGCGCCTCGCCCAGCTTTATCCGGACGAGGCGGAGCGCGAACGGCAACGGCCCCGGTACGCGGAACGGCTCCAGTTCGAAATCGACACCATCATCCAGATGGGCTTTCCCGGCTACTTCCTGATCGTGGCCGATTTCATCCAGTGGGCCAAGGATAACGGCGTGCCGGTGGGGCCGGGGCGCGGCTCGGGGGCCGGGTCGCTGGTCGCCTACAGCTTGCGCATCACCGATCTCGATCCGCTCGAATACGCCTTGCTGTTCGAGCGTTTTCTCAACCCGGAGCGGGTATCCATGCCCGACTTCGACATCGACTTCTGCCAGGACAACCGCTACCGCGTCATCGAATACGTGCGTTCGCGCTACGGCAAGGATGCGGTAAGCCAGATTGCTACTTTCGGCACCATGGCCTCCAAGGCCGTGGTGCGCGATGTAGGGCGCGTGCTCGATCTGCCCTACGGTTTGTGCGACCGGCTCTCCAAGCTGATTCCGCTCGAAGGCCCCAAGCCGGTGTCGCTCGCCAAGGCTTACGAAATGGAGCCGCAGATCGGCGAGATGATGCGGGACGGCAACGATGGCGAATCCATCCAGAAACTGTGGAGCCTGGCCACGCCGCTCGAAGGGCTGGCGCGCAACGTGGGCATGCACGCGGGCGGGGTGTTGATCGCGCCGGGCAAGCTCACCGATTTCTGTCCGCTCTATATTGCCGACGGTGACGACGCCACGCCGGTATCCCAGTTCGACAAGGACGATGTGGAGGCCGTGGGGCTGGTGAAGTTCGACTTCCTTGGCCTGAGGAACCTCACCATCATCGAGCTGGCGCTGGATTACGTCGAACGCCTCGAAGGCAGCCGCCCCGATTTGATGAGCCTGGGCTTCCGCGACCCGGCGGCCTACCGGATACTCAAGGAAGCCAACACCACGGCGATCTTCCAGGTCGAATCGGACGGCATGAAGAAGCTGCTCAGGAAGCTTGCCCCCGATCGTTTCGAGGACATCATCGCCGTGCTCGCGCTCTACCGGCCGGGGCCGCTTGGCTCGGGCATGGTCGACGATTTCGTCCTGCGCAAGAAAGGCCAGCAGGCGATCGACTATTTCCACCCCGATCTCAAAGCCTGCCTGGAGCCGACCTACGGCGTCATCGTGTATCAGGAACAGGTGATGCAGATCTCGCAGATCATCGGCGGTTATACCCTGGGCGGGGCCGACATGCTGCGGCGGGCGATGGGCAAGAAAAAGCCCGAGGAGATGGCCAAGCATCGCGGCATCATCGCCGAGGGCGCGCGGAAAAAGGGTTACGATCCGGCATTGGCCGAACGGCTGTTCGACCTGATGACCAAGTTCGCGGAATACGGTTTCAACAAGTCGCACACCGCCGCCTACGCGGTCGTGACCTATCACACCGCGTGGCTCAAGGCGCACCATTGCGCGGCGTTCATGGCCGCCACCTTGTCGTCCGACCTCGACAATACCGATGCCATCAAGGTTTTTTTCGAGGACGCCGTCTCCAGCACGAACGGCCTTGCCGTGCTGCCGCCCGACATCAACGCTTCCGACTACCGTTTCGTGCCGGTCGACCGCAAAACCCTCCGTTATGGTCTCGGCGCGATCAAAGGGGTGGGCGAACCCGCCGTGCGGGCCCTGCTTGCCGCGCGCGACAAGGGCGGGCCATTCCGCGATCTGTTTGATTTCTGCGAGCGCATCGACCGCCGCCAGGTCAACCGACGGGTGATCGAAGCCCTGATCCGCGCCGGCGCCATGGATAGGCTCGCCGGCCATGCCGGGCGCGACCGCGCCCAGGTGCTGGCCACCGTCGCCCTGGCGATGGAAGCCGCCGAACAGCACGCGGCCAACGCCATGCAGGGCGGGCTTTTCGACCTGATTCCGGAAGCGGCGGGCGCGGCGGTCGAATTCGTCACGGCGCGCCCGTGGAGCGAACGCGAACGGCTCAAGGAAGAAAAGCTTGCCATCGGGTTTTTCCTCTCCGGCCATCCGTTCAACGCGTTCAAGGACGAGGTGCGCCGCTTCGTCCGGCGACCTCTCTCGCACCTGAGCACTTCGCGCGACCCGGTGACGCTGGCGGGCGTGGTGATGGAAGTGCGCACCAAGGTCGGCGCGCGCGGCAAGATGGCTTTCGTCACGCTCGACGACGGCACCCAACCGCGCGAGGTGACGGTCTATAGCGAAGTGCTCGACACACAACGCGACAAAATCGTCGTCGATGATGTGCTGGTGATCGAAGGCAAGGCCAGCGACGACGGATTTTCGGGCGGCATGCGCATCGTCGCCGAGCGCCTGCTGACGCTGGGCGAAGCGCGCGCCCGTTTCGCCCGCGCCCTGAACCTGCGGATCGAGACGGGTCTGCCCGAAGGCGCGCGCAACGTGATCGACCGCTTGACCACCCTGCTCACGCCTTTCCGCGACGGCGGCTGTCCGGTAAGGGTGTACTACAGCAATGCCCAGGCCGAAGGCGAACTGTCATTGGGTACAGCGTGGAAAATCCGTCCTGAGGACGCGCTGCTGGAAGAATTGCGCGCCTGGCTGCCGGCGGGCGCGCTGGAGATGGTGTATCCATGAACTACTTTCCATCCGCAATGCCATGACGGGCGCGATGGCTCGCCGCCTTCCTCGCGGGAATGGCCCGGTTCATCCCCCGCTCGCGCGGGGAACACTGCCGGAAATGAAGACGGGAAAAACCGTCATCAGCTTCATCCCCGCCCACGCGGGGAACGCCGACGCTCCTGTCCGGCGCGGACGAGCGCGGCGCGACGCGCGGCGGCGGCGAAGGCGGCTGCCGATTTCGCGGTCGCGGCTCTGGGCGCGGGTTTGGCGGCGGGTCTGTTCTTGTCTTGCTCTTCGCGGCGTGGCCGCCAGACGATCAGGATGTTGCCGATGTGCTGTACCGGGGCGGTGTCGAGGGCGGCGCAGATTTCCGTCATCAGTTCGTCGCGCCGCGCGCGTTCGGCGCCCTGGATGCGGATCTTGATCAACTCGTGCGCTTGCAGCGCGCGCGCCAATTCGGCGATGACACCCAGGGAGAGGCCGTTCCCGGCGATGGTGACAACAGGATGGAGACCGTGAGCACGAGCGCGCAGGTCGCGGCGCTCGCTGGGGCTGAGTTCGATCATGGACATTTGACTTGCTTCGATGGGGGCGGGATTCTACTCCGATGAAACCAGGCAAAACCAGCAAGACATGGATGCGCGAGCATCTCAATGACCCCTATGTGCAACGCGCCAAGGCCGAAGGCTACCGCGCGCGGGCGGCGTATAAATTGATGGAAATCGACGAGCGTGACCATTTGTTGCGCCCTGGCGCGGTGGTGGTGGATCTCGGCGCCGCGCCTGGTTCGTGGTGCCAGGTCGCGGCGGCTCGCTGCAATCATGGCCGTGGCGACGGGGGACGGACGAGTGTGTTCGCGCTCGATCTGTTGCCGGTCGAGCCCATTGTCGGCGTGGATTTTCTCCAGGGTGATTTTTCCGACGCCGCGGTGCTGGCCGAGTTCGAACGGCGGCTGGACGGGCACGCGGTCGATGTCGTGCTCTCGGACATGGCCCCCAATATCTCCGGGGTGACGACCGTGGATCAGGCGCGTTCCATCATGCTCTGCGAACTCGCGCTGGATTTTGCTGTCCACCATCTTCGTTGCGGCGGGCATTTCCTGGTCAAGGTTTTCCAGGGCGAGGGCTTCATGGAATTCCGCCATGAGATGGAACGCCAGTTCCAGGGGGTGCGGGTGAGGAAGCCCAAGGCGTCGCGCGATCGCAGCGCCGAAGTGTATTTGCTGGGGCAGGCGTCGAGCCGATGAAACAAAGTAATCTGCGCGATTGGTTTGCCGGGCGGAGGCTTCGCCTCTAGAATTGATCCTTCACGCTATGTGTCCGCCATCGGCGGTTCGAGGTAAAGGCTTTGAACAATCTTCTGAAGAATCTTGTAATTTGGCTGGTGTTGGGGGCCGCGCTGCTGACCGTGTTCAAGCAGTTCGGCGAGCAGCAGGCCACGTCCAATATCATGGAATATTCCAAATTCATGGAAGAAGCCAAGTCCGGACGAATCTCCAAGGTCACGATCGACAACGAGAATGCCCGTGTGCTGCGGGTGCAGACCCAGGATGGGCGGCCGGTCACGGTCTACGCCCCGGGATTGTGGGACATCTGGATGGTGAGCGACCTGATGCGCTATGGCGTCACGGTGGCCGCGACCAAGCCGGACGAAGGACAATCCACGCTCACCAGTATCCTTGTATCATGGTTTCCGATGCTGCTCCTGATCGGCGTGTGGATTTTCTTCATGCGCCAGATGCAGGGCGGCGGCAAGGGCGGAGCGTTTTCCTTCGGCAAGAGCAAGGCCAGGATGATCGACGAGAGCGCCAACGCGATTACCTTCGCCGATGTCGCGGGCTGCGACGAAGCCAAGGAAGAAGTCTCCGAACTGGTCGAATTTCTGCGCGATCCCGCCAAGTTCCAGAAACTGGGCGGGCGCATTCCCAAGGGCGTGCTGATGGTCGGCTCGCCCGGCACCGGCAAGACCCTGCTCGCCAAGGCGATCGCTGGCGAGGCCAAGGTGCCTTTCTTCAGCATTTCCGGCTCCGACTTCGTCGAGATGTTCGTCGGCGTGGGCGCGGCGCGGGTGCGCGACATGTTCGAACAAGCGAAGAAGCATGCGCCTTGCATCATCTTCATCGATGAAATCGACGCCGTGGGCCGTCAGCGCGGCGCGGGTATGGGCGGCGGCAACGACGAACGCGAGCAGACGCTCAATCAGTTGCTGGTCGAAATGGATGGTTTCGAGGGCCAGACCGGCGTCATCGTCATCGCCGCCACCAACCGCCCCGACGTGCTCGATCCAGCCTTGCTGCGCCCCGGGCGTTTCGACCGCCAGGTGGTCGTGGCCTTGCCTGACATCCGCGGCCGCGAGCAAATCCTCAAGGTGCACATGCGCAAGGTGCCGATCGCCCCCGATGTCGATCCCCAAGTGCTGGCGCGAGGCACGCCCGGCTTTGCCGGCGCCGATCTCGCCAATCTGGTCAATGAAGCGGCGCTGTTTGCCGCCCGCGGCAACAAGCGGCTCGTCGATATGGACGATTTCGAGCGTGCCAAGGACAAGATCATGATGGGCGCCGAGCGGCGCTCGATGGTCATGGACGAGGAGGAACGCAGGAATACCGCCTACCACGAATCCGGTCACGCGGTGGTTGCCAAGTTGCTGCCCAAGTCCGATTCCGTACACAAGGTCACGATCATCCCGCGCGGCCGCGCCTTGGGCGTGACCAACCTGCTGCCGGAAAAAGATCGTTGGTGCGAAGAGCGGGATTACCTGCTGGCGTGCATCGCGATGATGTTCGGCGGCCGCGTCGCCGAAGAACTGTTCATGAACCAGATGACGAACGGTGCGACGAGCGATATCCAGCGCGCCACGGAACTGGCGCGGCGCATGGTGACGCAATGGGGCATGTCCGACTTGCTCGGCCCCATGGTCTATGGCGATGAGGAAGGCGAAATTTTCCTGGGCCGCCAGGTGACGACGCACCGCAACGTTTCGGAAGCGACGATGCAGAAAGTCGATGCCGAGGTGCGCCGCATCGTCGACGAACAATATGCACTGGCGCGGCGGCTTCTGGAAGAAAACCGCGACAAGGTCGAAGCGATGACCGCGGCCCTGCTCGAATGGGAGACCATCGACGCCGACCAGGTCAACGACATCATGGAAGGGCGTCCGCCGCGTCCGCCCAAACCCACGCCCGAACCGCAACCGCATACGGACGATGCCGCGCCATCCGGCGGCGGCGCGGCGCCGAACGCGCCCGCGCCCGCCGCCTGAGGCATTCCTTCCCCTGTTTCCGGGGCCGGTACTTTGCCGGCCCTTTTCTATTTCCCTTCCGGTTTTACCGATGGAGAATGCCGATGTCCCGTCTTGCCTGTGGCCGTTTCGAACTGGATCTGTCCATTCCCCGCATCATGGCGATCATCAATCTGACCGATGACTCATTTTCCGGCGACGGTCTGAAAGGAAATACCGCCGCGGCGTTGCAACGCGCGGAACAAGCGCTGGAAGAAGGCGCGGAAATTCTCGATCTGGGCGCCGAATCGACCCGCCCGGGGTGTGACGCCGTGACCGAAGCACAAGAGACCGAACGCATCGTGACCACGGTCGAAGCCCTGCGTCGCCTGGATGTGCCGCTGTCGGTCGATACGTGCAAGCCCGCGGTGATGCGAGCGGCCTTGGCCGCGGGCGCGGACATGATCAACGACATCAATGGTTTCGGAGCCGCGGGCGCGGTCGACGCAATCGCGGATAGCGCTTGCGGGCTATGCGTGATGCACATGCAGGGTGAGCCGCGCACGATGCAGCATGCGCCACACTATGCTGATGTCGTTGACGAGGTCGTGGACTATCTCGCTGGCCGCCTGCGGGCGCTCGCTGCCGCCGGGGTAGCGCGCGAACGTGTCGTGCTCGATCCCGGTTTCGGCTTCGGCAAGAACGTGGCCCACAATTACAGCATACTCAAGCACTTCGCCCGTTTCGCGGTCGACGGACTGCCGGTGCTCGCGGGCCTGTCGCGCAAGTCGATGCTGGGCGCGGTCACGGGCGCGGCGGTAGACAAGCGCCTCGCCGCCAGCGTGGCCGGCGCCGTACTCGCGGTCGAGCACGGCGCGCGCATCGTGCGGGTACACGATGTCGCGGCCACCCGCGATGCCTTGCGGGTCTGGCAAGCCTGCGAAGCCGCCGCGTAAAGAAATGAACGGACAATTTCATCGCATGACCGATCGGGGGCAATGGTGACACGCAAATATTTCGGCACCGATGGCGTGCGCGGGCGGGTGGGCGAAGAAGCGATCACCCCGGAACTGGTAATGAGACTAGGCTATGCGGCAGGCGTAGCGCTCGTTGCGCGCGAACACCTGCCGGCGGGCGAACGCCCGACCGTGCTCATTGGCAAGGACACGCGGGTTTCGGGCTACATGCTGGAAGCCGCGCTGGAAGCCGGATTTTCCGCCGCCGGGGTCGACGTCATGCTGGCCGGCCCGATTCCAACCCCCGCGGTCGCCTACCTCACCCGCGCCCTGCGCCTGCAAGCGGGCGTGGTGATTTCAGCCTCGCACAACCCCTTTTTTGACAATGGCATCAAGTTTTTTTCGGCGGACGGCACCAAGCTGCCCGACGCGGTAGAAGCCGAAATCGAAGCCCGCCTTGACGAAGGCATGGGCTGCGTCGACTCCGCCCGCTTGGGACGGGCGCGGCGGATCGACGACGCGGCCGGGCGTTATATCGAGTTCTGCAAAAGCACGTATCCCAACAAGCTGGATTTGTGTGGTCTGAAAATCGTGGTTGACTGCGCCCATGGCGCGGCCTATCGCATCGCCTCGAGCGTCCTGCACGAACTCGGCGCCGAAGTCGTCGCCGTGGGCGTTCAGCCCAACGGCATCAACATCAATGACGATGTCGGCGCGACCTCGCCCCAGTTTCTCCGCCAGAACGTCCTGGCGCACGGCGCCGATCTCGGCCTTGCCCTGGATGGTGACGGCGACCGCCTCATCATGGCCGACCGCCAAGGCGAAATTTATGATGGAGACAAACTCCTCTACATCATCGCCGCCGCCTACCGGGCGCGCGGCTACCGCGGCGGCGTGGCCGGCACGCTGATGAGCAATCTCGGTTTCGAACACGGCATCGCCCACCTTGGCCTATCGTTTGCCCGCGCCAAGGTCGGCGACCGTTACGTGCTCGAACTACTGCACGAGCGGAACTGGAAGATTGGCGGTGAAAATTCAGGCCACATCATCTGCCTCGACCTCCACAGCACCGGCGACGGCATCATCTCCGCCCTTCAGGTACTCGCCGCATTGCGCGAAAGAAACATCACGCTGGCGGAAGCGTGCGCCGACCTGACGTTCTATCCCCAGCGCCTGATCAACGTGCGCCTGCCCGCCGGGTTCGACTGGCAAGCCGACTCCAGCATTGCCGCCGCGCGTGCCCATGCCGAAAAAAAGCTGGGCGATACGGGCCGGGTATTGCTCCGCCCCTCGGGCACCGAACCCTTGCTGCGCATCATGGTCGAAGGCCGGGACGAGCCGTTGGTCGACAAACTCGCCCACGAAATCGCCCAAGCCGCCAAAGCATCCGCAGGCTGAAGTCGACGGGCCGAAGTCGACGGCCCGAAGTCGACGGCCCGACACCAGCGCCCGACGCCCGGCATATGCCATAGAATAATAGGAGCGGCCATCGCCACGCGACCCGTTCCCGAAGAAATCGGCAAAAGCGCACCGGGTATCACCCAAGGAAAACCGCGCCCTTGGCCCCTTTTTGCCCCCTTGCCAGCCGGAAAGCAACGCGGCGGCGCCACCGATTCACCATCAACACGCATATCATGAAACACGGACTGGAAACGCCTTCCAACGTGTTTTCATTGCCCGAATCATGGATAGCTGTGGTACCTTACCATTTCCTCATTGTCATTGTTGAAAGGAATATCCATGAAATCGTCTTTGGTGTTTGCGCTTGCATTGGGCGCATGTGGTTTGGTTTTCAACGCGGGTGCGGCGCAAGATGCCGCGCACAAGGCTCATTGGTCATATCATGGCGACACCGGGCCCGCGCATTGGGGAGATTTGGACCCCAGCGCGGCGGTGTGCAAAACCGGCGCGCGGCAGTCCCCCATCGATCTGGAAACCGCAAAAGCGACGAAAGCTCATACGCCTTTCACGCTCGATTACAAAGGAGGGGCGTTCGAGTTCATCAACAACGGCCATTCCATTCAAGCGAACGTTCTCCAGAAAAGCAGTACGCTGGATCTGGGCGGTCTTCATACACTCGAGCAATTCCATTTCCATGCCCCCAGCGAGCACACGGTAGACGGCGCGTATTTTCCGATGGAACTGCATTTCGTACACCGGGATGCGGCGGGCGCGTTGGCGGTGCTTGGCGTCCTGATCCGGGAAGGCAAGGAAAACGCCACCTTGGCCGAGGCTTTCAAGGCACTGCCGCAGGGTGAAAAAGGCAAACAGTGGAATATCGACATCGCCGCCTTGTTGCCAGAACAAAAAGGCGCGTTTGAATACACGGGTTCGCTGACTACGCCGCCTTGTTCGGAAAATGTCCGCTGGATCGTGTTGCACCAACCAATCGAGCTTTCCAAAGCGCAAATCGATGCTTTCAGGAAGCTTTACCCGGACAATAACCGTCCGCTACAAGCCGACAACGATCGTCCGGTTGGCAAGAACTGAAAAAGCCCGGAACCTGATCCGGGCCACGAAGTCTTGAGGCGACGAAACCTTCCTCCTCGCCCGAAAAACGAGGAGGAAGGTCTGGCCCGGCAGCATGCGTTTGAAATCAGAATGGATCGGTTCGACCCAGAAAAACCCATGCAAATCAAAAAAACACAAACCGGCATCTTTCGGGTATGCTGCATGTTTTCCGGGATGAAAGCATATGACGCCACTCACCCAATCCTGCCGCATCGCCTTCGCGGCGCTCTTGCATGACCTGGGCAAATTTGCC
>JAITCV010000043.1 GCA_031282905.1 Azoarcus sp.
TCTGTTTCGGGATTCCTTCATGACAACGCTTGCAGTGATTGGTCTGGGCTATGTCGGCCTGCCGCTGGTCATCGAATTCGGCAAGACCCTGCCGGTGATCGGCTTCGACATTTCGGCGGCCAAGGTTGCCTCCTGCCAGCGTGGCGTCGATCCTTCCCGTGAACTGAGCGACGCGGACATGGCTTCCGCGCCGTTGGCCGAATACAGCGACGATCCCGCCCGGCTTGCCGGGGCGGACATCATCATCATCGCCGTGCCGACGCCGGTGGATGACGCGCATATCCCGGATTTCGCGCCGCTCATCGGCGCGAGCCAAAGCGCCGGACGCCATCTGAAACAGGGCGCGCTCGTGATCTATGAATCCACGGTCTACCCCGGCGCGACCGAAGAAATCTGCATTCCGCTGCTGGAAAAGGCATCCGGCCTCGTCTGGAAAAAAGACTTCTTTGTCGGCTATTCGCCGGAACGCATCAACCCCGGCGACCGCGAACATACGCTGACCACGGTCAGGAAAATCGTCTCCGGCGATACCCCGGAAACCCTGGAAAAAGTTGCCGCGCTCTATGAACGCATCGTCAAACCCGGCGTTTTTCGCGCCTCCAGCCTCAAGGCCGCCGAGGCCGCCAAGGTCATCGAAAACACCCAGCGCGACCTGAATATCGCGCTGATGAACGAACTTGCGCTCATCTTCGACCGTCTGGGCATCGACACCAGCGAAGTGCTGGAAGCCGCCAGCACCAAGTGGAATTTCCTGAAATTCAAGCCCGGCCTCGTGGGCGGGCACTGCATCGGCGTCGATCCCTATTACCTCACGCACAAGGCAGAAAGGGTGGGCTACCACCCGCAGGTGATCCTGGCCGGACGCCGCATCAACGATGGCATGGGCAAATTCATCGCCGAACGGACCGTCAAGCAGATCATCGCCACCGACCGACACGTCAAGGGCGCGAAGGTGACGATCCTGGGACTGACCTTCAAGGAAAACTGCGGCGATCTCAGAAATTCCCGCGTCATCGACATCCTCCATGAACTCGAAACCTATGGCATCACGGTGTTCGTGCATGACCCCTGCTGCGATGCCGAAGAAGCCTGGGACAAATACGGCATCCGCCTCACCGCCTGGGACGACCTGCCGCGCGCCGACGCGCTGGTGGCGGCGGTCTCCCATCGCGTCTTCCTGGAATGGCCCATCGCCACACTCGCCCAGAAACTCGCCCCCGGCGGCAGTTTCATTGACGTCAAGGCCGCTTTCGACGCCAGGGCACTTGCCGAGGCGGGATTCCGCGTCTGGCGTCTGTAAGGTGAAACACCCGCTTTTTGCCGGTTCATCATGCGTCTGACGCGCCGTCCCGTTCCTCACCAGACCGAATGGAAGCTGCAACAGCAGGGACTTTCGCCCCTGCTCGCCCGGCTCTATGCCGCGCGCGGCGTGGTCGACGCCGCCGAACTGGATGACGACCTGAAAAACCTCATCCCTCCCACCGCCCTGAAAGGCGCGGGGGAAGCCGCCGCGTTGCTTGCCGACGCGCTGGCTGCCAACGCGCGCATCGTCATCGTCGCCGATTACGACTGCGATGGCGCGACCGCCTGCGCGCTGGGCCTGAGGGCGCTGCAAGCCTTCATTGCGGCGACGGCTTCCCGCGCCCGCGTCGACTATCTGGTGCCCGACCGCTTCACCCTGGGTTACGGTCTCACGCCCGCGATCGTGGATCTGGCGGCGGCGCGTTTCCAGCCCGATCTGCTCGTCACCGTCGATAACGGCATTGCCAGTCTGGAAGGCGTCTTTTACGCGCGCGAATTGGGAATGGCGGTTCTCGTTACCGACCATCATCTGCCCGCCGTGATCGACGACGCCGCGCGTCTGCCGGAAGCGGACTGCATCGTCAATCCCAACCAGCCGGAATGCGCCTTTCCTTCCAAGGCGCTGGCCGGGGTCGGCGTGTTTTTTTACGTGATGCTCGCCCTGCGCGCCGAACTGCGCGCGCGCGGCGCGTTTGGCGAACGTCCGCAACCCAATCTCGCGCAATACCTCGATCTCGTGGCGCTGGGCACGGTCGCCGACGTGGTGAAGCTCGATCGCAACAACCGTGTGCTGGTAAGCCAGGGCATCAAGCGGATGCGCACGGGCAAACTGACGCCCGGCATCGCCGCGCTGCTCGCCGCCACGGGGCGCGACCCGGCGCGGCTTTCCACCTTCGATCTCGGCTTCATCCTGGGGCCGCGGGTCAACGCCGCCGGACGCCTCACCGACATGGGGCTGGGCATCGAGTGCCTGACCACCGACAACATGGCGCGCGCGCTCAATCTCGCGCAGAAACTGGACGAACTCAACCGTGAGCGCAAGGCCATCGAGGCCGACATGCAGGCGCAGGCGCTGGCCTTGCTGGAGGCGATCGACTTGACGGACGCGCCGCTTGCGCTCTCGCTCTACGACCCCGGCTGGCATCAGGGCGTGGTTGGCCTCCTCGCCGCGCGGGTAAAAGACCGGACGCACCGTCCGGTTTTTGCCTTCGCGCGCGGCGAGCATGGCGAACTGAAGGGTTCCGGGCGCTCGATTCCCGGTCTGCATCTGCGGGACGCGCTGGATCTCGTCTCCAAGCGCGCCCCGGCGTTGCTCAAGCGTTTCGGCGGTCACGCGGCGGCGGCGGGCGTCACCCTCATGGAAGCCGATTTTCCCGAATTCCAGCGCCACTTTGCGGCCACCGTGGCGGAACTGCTGCCGCCGGAAGCCCTCACCCGCCAACTGGAAACCGACGGCAGCCTGGAAGCGGCGTACCGCACCCTTGCCACCGCGCGCCTGCTGGAAGCGCAGGTCTGGGGACAGGGTTTTCCCGCACCGCTCTTC
>JAITCV010000069.1 GCA_031282905.1 Azoarcus sp.
ACCGTGACGCCCGCGCAGGAATATTACAAACTCAATTATTCGCAGGTTTCATCCGAGACCGGGGAGACGCCTCACGCCCGGGTGACGCTGAGCGTGGATGGGCAGGAACGGCAAGCACAAGGCGAGGGTTCCGGCCCGGTGGATGCGGCGCTCAAGGCCATCGAACAGATCGTGGACAGCGGCGCCAGGCTCCTGCTCTATTCGGTCAATGCCATCACTACCGGCACCGACGCCCAGGGCGAAGTGACCGTGCGCCTGGCGAAAGGCGATCGCGTGGTCAACGGGCAGGGCGCGGACACGGATATCGTGATCGCTTCCGCCAAGGCTTACCTGAACGCGCTCAACAAACTGCGCACCAGCCAGGACAAGGTGAATCCGCAATTGTGAGAGCCGTTTCCCACGACTCGCCTTTATTGGCTACGCATGCTCTGGCCCGAGGGTGCAATCCAAAGTGGAGGAACCCCGTATGCTTACCTCCAAGCTCGCCATTGCGAGGCGCGAAGCGAGGTTGGATAAGCCGAAGGCGTAATCCGACATTTGTTCATCATCGGCGCAAAGCGGGTGTGGTGTCGGTTTTGTAGGTTGGATAAGCGTAGCGTAATCCGACATTCGTCCCCACGATGCGCAGCACAAGCAAATCAAAGAACGGCGGTCCCTGCCTTGTCATTGCGGCAAGACTTTTCCTCCACTTTGGATTGACCGCCCGACCGCGGCAAGCGCATGGATTGCGGATGCGTTAGAATCCGTCACTTTGTCACCGTCGATTACGGGAAAAATGATGTTCGAGGTTATTCGCAACAACAAACGGGTTGCCCAGCTCATTCTGGGCATCTTGATCGTGCCTTTCGCCTTCTTTGGGCTGGAAGCCTATTTCAAGGGCGGGGCGGGGGGGGGCGAGGTGGCGAAGGTCGATGGCGTCCCCATTTACCAGATCGAATTCGACCGTGAGTTGCGCGAACAGCAGAACAGGCTGCGCCAAATGGGCAGGCAGATGGACCAGGCGATGCTCGCATCCGACGAGTTCCGTTTCGCGGTGCTCGACAACATGGTCAATGGCCGCGTGTTGTCGCGTTATGCTGAAGATATGGGGATCACGGTGAGCGCGGCGCAGATCTACCAAGTCATCGCCCAGGTGCCGGAATTCCAGGAAAACGGTCAGTTTTCGCCCGCGCGCTACAAAGCCTTGCTGGCGAACCAGAATAGAACACCCGCCATGTATGAAGCGAGCGTGGCGCAGGACATGCGCAACCAGCAGATCATGCTCTCGGTCGGTGAAGCGACGTTGGTGGCGACGGCCTCGGCCCGGCTGGTGCTCGATGCGCAAAGCGAAGGGCGGGTGGTGCGCGAATGGCGATTCCCGCTGGAGGGAAAACTCGCTGGCATCGGTATCGCTGACGAAGCCATCCAGAAGTATTACGACGACCACCCCACCCAGTTCGAGCGTCCCGAGCGGATCAAGGCCGAATACGTGGTGTTCAACGAAGCCTTGCTGCAAGAGCAGATCGAAGTGGGCGAGGATGAAATCCGCAAGAGCTATGAGGAAGACGAGAAACGCTACACCGTGGCCGAAGAGCGTCAGGCGCGTCACATCCTGATCTCTGTTGCGGAAGACGCGGATGAAGCCACGGTGACGGAAGCGCGCCGCCAGGTCGACGATATCGCCACCCAGCTCAGGAAATCACCCGCGGGCTTCGCCGAACTGGCCAGGAAATTTTCCCAGGACCCCGGTTCGAAGGAGCGTGGCGGCGACCTGGGGTTTTTCAAGCGCGAGGATATGGTCAAGCCTTTCGCGGATGCCGCCTTCACCCAGAAAAAGGGCGAGATCGGCGAGCCAGTACGCTCGAAATTTGGATTTCATATCGTCCAGGTGACCGAGATCCGCGCGGAGACCCTGCGGCCATTGTCCGCCGTGCGTGACGAGGTCGTGGCCGAACTGCGCAAGCAGGCGGCGGGACAACGCTACGCCGAACTGGCGGAGAAGTTCTCCGAAAAAGTCCATGTGGATTTGGACAGCCTCGAGCCGGTCGCTCAGGAACTGGGGCTGAAGATACAGAAAACCGACTGGATCGATCGCGGTGCCGTCGGTCTTGGCGTTTATCGCAGTGCCGAGTTGATCAATGAACTGTTTTCCAATGACGTGCTCGAGGGCGGCTACAACACCCAGGCAATTCCGATTGGCGTCAATGCCTTGATCGCGGCGCGAGTGACCGAACACGAAGCCGCGCAACGTCTGCCGCTCGCCGAGGTCAAGGGGGCGATCGAGGAGCAGTTGAAACGCGAACAGGCTCAGCGCGCGGTCAAGGAAGAAGGCGAAGCGGCGTTTGCCGCGCTTGGCAAGGGCGAGACGGTCGAGGCCAAATGGGGCACGGCGCGCACCTTGCGCCGCGGCGCGCCCACATTGTCGCCGGCGGCCGAACGCGCGGTGTTCGCGGCCAAGCTGGAATCACTGCCCGCCTGGGCGGGGGTCGAACTGCCCGGCGCCGGGTATGTCATCTACCAGATCGACAGTGTCGAACGCACGGAAATCAACGAGGACGACCCCAGGCTGGCGATGATATCGAACCAATATGGCCGCTTGCTTGCCACGCGTGATTTCTCCACCTTCCTGACCACGCTGCGTGCCCGCTACAAGGTCGAGACCCGCTTGCCGTCACGCAACGCGGAGTGACTTTTCGGAAAAGAGATAATGGGGCTGGATTCATTCGCCAGCCTCGAATTCCGCACTCTCGAATACCAGCGCATTGCAATTCTCCTTGCCACGCGAACGCATCGAGGCGAAAAAATACGCCGATGAATACGATCCGCGCCGATGACCCATTTATTTGACCGGGGTGAAATTCAGCCAGAAGACGCGCAATGTGGCGAGAGGCGAGGACCAGTAAACAGTCAACACGGCTGTTCTGTCTTCGGGCGCAGCAGAACACATAAACCAAGCAGTCCCCCGACGACCGCGTAATCGTGGTTGTAGAGCACCATTCCCGCCACGCCGGCCAGCCAGCCCAGCCAGGCGCATGCCCGGCTGGCGGTGAGGAAAGCGAGCGCGCCGAAGAGCAGCGCCGTCATGCCCAGGCGCTGTTCGAGGAAACTTTGCACCAGCAGCCAGGTCAGCGTACAAACCAGCGCGCCGTCCGTGCCGCCGGGGCCGCAGTCATCCGGCAGCAGACCGTTTTCGATCACACCGAGACGCAGGGCGGTGAGCGCCAGCCACAACAGGGCCGCGGTGGCGAAGATGTGGATCATGTGGCTTCCCTTACCCTGGCGCATCGCCGATACCCTCCTTTCGTAATGATTCGTTCATGAATCAGGCAAGTTCGTGGCAAGATCCGGCCACAGACACCATGCGACCGTTCTCCACGATAGAATACTTGCTTTGTTCAAACCCAACAGGACATCCAAAAGTTTTCCCATCCCCGCTGGTTGGGAACTTCAACATGAAAAGCGCCATTTCATTTTCCCTGCGCCTGGCGATGGCTTTGTCCATCGCCATCGCCGTTGCGCTGGTTCAATACCTGCTTTGGCAATATTTCAACCATGGCAGCAATTACGTCAGCGCCACCCTCAGCATCAAGGGTTTTGCCTATAACGGTTTCCAGCGCGACCAAAGCCCGCTGCTTGGCACCTACCCAAGCCCGGCCGAGGTCGCCAGCGATCTCGATCTGCTCGCCCGGCATACCGATAGCCTGCGTACCTATGGCGTGCGCGATCTGCCCGATCT
>JAITCV010000094.1 GCA_031282905.1 Azoarcus sp.
AAGCACGCTTTTCTCTTGCGCGCAATCTGCTCAAGATGAATTTTCCGGTGGACAAGATCGTCGAAGCCACCGGCCTTTCCTTGGAAGAAATCCAGTCCTTGCGCGCGCATTGAAGCGCCGGGGCGCTGGAGACCAGATAATGGGGCGCGGGCGCTTGTCGACTCTGGCATGATCTCGATTTCGCCACGGCCCCAAGCTCATGATCAGATGTCAGGAATCAGATTTGAATCACGCGGCGCTGCGCGCCGCCATATTTTTCTGATACCTGATCCCCGATACCTGATCCCTGATCCCTGAGCGACGCATGCGTCGCCCAACCCAACCAAAAACAGCGGCGCGTTGCGCCGGTCATGAACGATTGTCGGATTACGCCTTCGGCTAATCCAACCTACGGCTGATTCTGTGCGGCTTGCCTCACGGCAGGGAAACAGCTATCGCGCGCGCGGCAGCAAAAGCTGGGCTTGGCAACAGGAAGTAAATCGCGCCGATCGAGACCCGCTCCACCCAGCCCTGCGCGCCAAAGTGTACGTGGCCCACCGTCCAGTCGGTGTAGTGCGACAGATCATTGACGGATTTCATCGACATCATCGAGCCTTCGAGCGGTTCGCCCACAGGAACCCGCCTTCGCGGGGTGGGTTGTTCCGTATGTCCGCGCAGCGCTTCGCCTCGTGGCTGTCCACTGGCCACATCCCAGAGACGGATCGCTTGGTCCTCGCTTGCCGCTTCTCCCCACGCGGGCAGCAAGGCCCCGAGCGCCAGTAGCAGCGCAGGCCACTTCCGGCAATGCAAATAAAATGAAGTCATAACGTCCTCGCAGGCCAATCCGCGCCAAACCTCGTCCCGATGCCCATCGCATCCAGCCACGGGAGGCGCGATTCTTTCATGAGGTTTTCAATCACCATTCCTCAAGATTCACCGCTTCCTTGCGGGACATGCCCTCGATAAAGCGGCGTTGCGGGATTTCGGCGACGAAAATTGCGTTGTTGTCTTCGACCTCGTCCTCCGCGTCCACGTCTCCCGCCTGTTTTGTTCCGCCCTGGATATCGAGCGGCAGCAATACTCGCTTACATATCCCTTCGCGCCCCAAACGGCCATACGTCATGGAAATTCAAGGGAATAAACGTGCGCGTGCCATTGGCGTGTGCTGCAAAATGATACATGAGCCGCTGTGATCGCTACTATGCTTGACCCCGTTGTTTTCCCCGTCCAATTTTTTCGTTCTCACAAAAAATGAATCCTTCCCCCACCAGACTCACGCCGCGCCGTCTTCTTGCCGCCGCCATGCTTGTCCTGCTCATCGCCTGCGCCTGGGCCGCGCGCGCGTATCTGGCGGGCGACGGCGATCCGGCAAAGGTTTACCAGTTCGCCACGGTTGCGCGCGGCGATATCGAAGATCTCGTCACCGCCACCGGCACCTTGCAGCCACGCGATTACGTCGATGTCGGCGCCCAGGTTTCCGGGCAATTGCAAAAGATCCATGTCCAGGTCGGTTCGGCGGTGAAAGTCGGCGATTTGCTCGCCGAAATCGACCCGACGGTCTATCTCTCCAAGGTCGATGCCTCGCGCGCTCAACTCCGCAACCAGCGCGCGCAACTGAAGGAACGCGAGGCCCAACTCACCCTGGCGCAAATCCAGTTCAAGCGTCAGACCGCGCTGTTCGCCGAAGAGGCAACTTCGGCCGAGAGCGTGCAAACCGCCGAAGCCTCGCTGAAGTCCGCCGAAGCTTCGCTCGAAGCCTTGCGCGCCCAGATCGAGCAGACCGAGTCTTCCCTGCGCGGCGACGAGGCCAACCTGCAATATGCGCGCGTGCTCGCGCCGATGAATGGCACCGTGGTGTCGATCAGCGCCCGCCAGGGTCAGACGCTCAACACCAACCAGCAGGCGCCGACCATCCTGCGCGTCGCTGATTTGTCGACGATGACCGTGCAGACTCAGGTTTCGGAAGCCGACATCAGCCGCCTGCGCCCGGAAATGCCGGTTTATTTCACCACCCTCGGCAACCAGAACAAACGCTGGTACGGCACGCTCAGCCAGATCGAGCCCACGCCGACCACGACCAACAACGTGGTGCTCTACAACGCGCTGTTCGATGTGCCCAATTCCGATGGCCGTCTGATGACCAACATGACGGCGCAGGTGTTTTTCGTTGTCACGCAGGCGAAGAATGTCCTCCAGATTCCAATGGGCGCCTTGCAGCAATCCGTCCGGCCGCCCAGGGACGCGAGCCGCAGCGGCGGCGAACGGCCCGCGGACGGCGCGCAGCGCCCGCGCCGCCCTCGTGGCGAAGGTGGCAATGCCCGACCCGGCGAAGGTGAAGGTGAAAACGCCGCGCCGCGCCGACCCCGTGGCGAGGGCGACAACGCGGCCGAAAATGCTCCTGAAAACGCGTCCACCGCGCCGCGCGCGCGCCGCGCCACGGTCAAGGTGCTCGCCGCCAATGGCAGGCTCGAAGAGCGCACGGTCGACATCGGTGTCAGCAACCGCATCCACGCGCAAGTCCTGGGCGGTCTCGAAGAGGGCGAGAAAGTCGTCGCCGGTCTCGCCAGCGCCGCCGCCCAGCCCAACGCGCAAGCCGCCAACACGCGCCGTCCCAGCGGCATGCCGCGCCTATGAATACGCTCGCGCCCGCCATGAACACGCCCGCCGCCTCCCGCCCCCTGATCGAACTCTCCGGCATTACCCGCAGCTTCGGCGACGGCGAAATCCAGACCAAGGTATTGCATGGCATCGACCTCGCCATCTACCCCGGCGAATTCGTCGCCATCGTCGGCGCTTCGGGTTCGGGCAAGTCGACGTTGATGAACATCCTCGGTTGCCTCGACCGTCCAAATTCGGGCACTTATCGCTTCATGGGGCAGGATGTGGCCGGATTCGACCGTGACGAACTCGCCCGCATGCGCCGCGAGACCTTCGGTTTCGTGTTCCAGAGCTACAACCTGCTCGGCGGCTCCACCGCGCGCGAAAACGTCGAAGTGCCCGCGGTCTATTCCGGCATGCCGCCCGCCGAGCGCCACGCGCGCGCCGAAAACCTGCTCGTCACGCTCGGGCTGGGCGACCGCGGTCATCACCGTCCCAGCCAGCTCTCCGGCGGACAGCAGCAACGGGTATCGGTCGCGCGCGCGCTGATGAACGGCGGCCGCGTCATCCTCGCCGATGAGCCGACCGGCGCGCTCGACAGCAAAAGCGGCGAGGATGTCATGAAGCTCCTCACCCGGCTCTCCGCCGAAGGCCACACCATCATCCTCATCACCCACTCGCATGAAGTCGCCAGCCTGGCGCATCGGGTGATCGAAATCCGCGACGGCAACATCCTCTCCGACCCCGGCCCGCAGCGGCCCGACACGCCCGAGCCGGATTTCACCCCCCACCTCGACCGCAGTTCGTCGATGACCGATATCGTCGAGGCCACCCGCACGGCCTTGCGGGCGCTGCGGGCCAACCTGTTCCGCTCGGCGCTCACCTTGCTGGGCATCGTCATCGGCGTCGCCTCGGTCATCGCCATGCTCGCCATCGGCGACGGCGCCAAGCAAAAAGTCGTCGACCAGATCAGCGCCATGGGCACCAACCTCCTCATGGTGCGCCCCGGCGCGCCCAACCAGCGCGGGCGCGACACGACCGCCACCCTGGTCATCGACGACGTCAAGGCCATCGCCGAACTCGACAACGTGCTCGCCGCCGTGCCGGAACAAAGCGCCAACGTCACCTTGCGCGCCGGCAACATCGACCACCGCACCAGCATCAATGCCACGTCATGGGATTACATCGTCGCGCGCAACTGGGACGTGGCAAGCGGCACGTTCTTCAGCGCCGACGACGAAGCCAGCTACGCCGCCGTCGCCGTGCTCGGACAAACGGTGGCGAAAGCGCTCTTTCCGGAAAGCGATCCGGTCGGCCAGTTCGTGCTGGTCAATAACGTTCCCTTTCACGTCATCGGCACCATGATCGCAAAAGGCGCCACCGGCTTCGGGCAGGACCAGGATGACGTGGTGCTGATTCCCTATACCACCGGCACCATGCGCATCACCGGCCAGCGTTTTTTGCGCAATGCCACCGTCGCCGTCGCCGACGTGGGTCGCATCGACGAAACCCAGGCCGCGGTGCAAAACCTGCTGATGCTGCGCCACGGCGCCGAAGACTTCCAGATCAACAACATGGCCGCGTTCATCGACGCCGTCTCGGAGACGCAGAACACCCTGACCATCCTGCTCGGCGCGGTGGCGGCGATCTCGCTGCTGGTGGGCGGCATCGGCGTCATGAACATCATGCTGGTCTCGGTGACCGAGCGCACCCGCGAAATCGGCATCCGCATGGCCACCGGCGCGCGGACGAAGAACATCATGCAGCAATTTCTCATCGAGGCGCTGGTGGTCTCCGCCCTGGGGGGGCTCATCGGCGTCGCCTTCGGCCTGGCGACCGCCGCGCTCATCGACTCATTCGGCACCCCGGTACAATATTCACTGACGCCGGTGGCGCTCGCGTTCAGTTGCGCGTTCGTCACCGGGCTGATGTTCGGCTACCTGCCGGCGAGAAAGGCCGCCCGTCTCGATCCCGTCGTCGCCCTCGCCTCGGAATGAAGATCATGAAGTCCATCCCCACGCTGCTCGCGCTTGCCTCCGCGCTGATGTTCGGCGGCTGCGTTTCCCACCATCATGAAAGTCACAGAACATATGATGACGGCTATTACTACGAAGACCGTCATTACGAAGGTTCAACCACGATCATCGTTACCCCCCCGCGCGGCCACGAGATTCTCGAACCGCGCCACGACCGCGACGTCCAGCATCGGCCGTCGTCCCCCGAACGGAACGCGAACCCGCCACGCCAGCCGGATCACGGTGCGGATCGCGGCGCTTCCCGCAATCAAGCCGGACCGAAACCCGCGCCAAAGCCCGCCACGCCCCCATCCAAAGCTGCGCCGGTGCGATTGAGGCCCTTGCCCGCCACCGCGCCCAACTCGCAGCAAGTTCCCGCCACGCCCCCATCCCAAACCGGCGCGCCAACGCGTCCACCCAGGACATCCGGCAGCAACAACGGCACCCGACCACCACACCCCGACCACGAAAGACAGCCATGAAAACGAATCCAATGCTGATTGCCTGCCTGTGCCCCCTGGTGTTTGCCGCTTGCACATCGATCGAACCCGTCGTCCGCCCCGAAGTCCATCTGGCCGGGCAATGGCTGGAAACGGCCTCGATCGATGCCGACGAGGCCAAACCCGTCTCCTCCGCCTGGTGGCAGGATTTTTCCTCGCCTCAACTCGACCGCCTGATCGACACCGCATTCCAGGGCAACCCGGACTTGCGCATCCAGGGCGAGCGCATCGTCCAGGCCGAACTCGCGCTCGGCAACGCCCGCGCCTCGCTTTTTCCCAGCCTGAATCTCTCGGGCAACAGTGGCTGGAATCGCAGCGACAGCGGTGATCGCGGCGGCAGCGTCGTCAGCGAACGCAAAAATTCGAGCCTCAATCTCTCGGCCAGCTACGAACTCGATCTCTGGGGACGGATCGCGGCCTCGGTCGCCAGCAGCGAAGCCAGCCTCCAGGCCAGCCACCACGATTTCGACGCCGCCCGCCTGTCGCTGGCGGCAAGCATCGCCACGACCTACTTCCAGCATTTGACCCACCAGCGCCGCCTCGCCATCGCCAAGGAAAATCTCGCCATCGCCGAACGGGTGCTCAAGGTGGTCGAAGCCCGCTATCACAACGGCGCGGTCTCCGCGCTCGATCTCAGTCGCCAGCAAACCGCCGTGCTCAGCCAGCGCGCCGCCATCGAGCCGCTCGCGGTAGACGTGCGTCAATCCAGAAGCGCGCTCGCCATCCTCACCGGCACGCCGCCGCAGACTTTCACCCTCGACCCCGAGGTCGCTGAAATCACCGAAGCAGCGGATACCCTCGATGCGCTCACCATTCCCTCGATCGCGCCCGGACTGCCTGCCGAACTGTTGTTGCGCCGCCCCGACCTCGCCAGCAACGAGGCCCAGCTCACCGCCGCCGCCGCCAACATAACCGTCGCCCGCGCCGAACTTTTCCCCAAGCTCAGTCTCTCCGCCGCCGCAGGCATGGCGAGTGACTTCCTGTTCTCGCTCGCCGACCCCAGCAACAGCGCCTCGATCTCGGCGTCCGTCGTGCAAAGCATCTTCGACGGCGGACGCCTGCGCGCCCAGGTCGACATCAGCCGCTCACGCCAGCGCGAACTGGTCGAGAGCTATCGCAAGAACATCCTCACCGCGTTGAAGGAAGTCGAAGACGCCCTCGGCAATGTGGCCCGCGACACCCATCACGAAGAAGCGCAGCGCCAGATCCTGTTCGAGGCCGAACGCTCGTTGCGTCTGGCCGAATCCCGCTACCATGCGGGTGCCGACGACCTGCTCACCGTGCTCGACGCCCAGCGCAACCGTTTCTCCGCCCAGGAACAACTCGCCCAGCTACGCCTCGCGCGCCTTGTCGACGCGGTTGGCCTGTACAAGGTACTGGGCGGCGGCTGGAGGCCGGAAGGCGAGCAAACACCGTAAGGGAAGCGCCAAAAAGCAAAACCTGTTTTTTTGGGAAAAGGCAACGCAACACCAAGGCTGGGCCGACATGGTTTGAAGGCGAGGCGGTTTGCCTTCAAACTTTTGACGCTTCCCGATTCCATTTCCAGGGTCATCCATGACGAAGACCAACCGCAGGGCGAAGTCGACAAAGTCACGGACGATTTGAAAACGGAATGAGCGCTTCAGTCCTGCACCTGGAACACCTTGTCATCCTCGATCCGCAGGGCGGTGAGTTTGCCGCCCCAGACGTAGCCGGAATCGAGCGCGATCAATCCCTCCTCACGGTAGAACCCGAGCGCCGACCAGTGCCCGCAGACGATGGTATGGGTGCGGCTCAACCGTTGCGGCAGCGCAAACCAGGGCAAGGTGCCTTCCGGCGCCTTGGCGGGCGGCCCCTTGGCGCGCATCGCCATGCAACCATCGAGCGTGCAAAAACGCATTCGTGTAAACGCGTTGACGATCACCCGTGCCCGTTCCCATCCCTTGAGCCCGTTTTCCCAATGGTCGGGCTGGTCGCCCAACAAATGGAGCAGCAGTTTTTTCGCCGCCTTGCCCACCAACAGGGCGCTCACCTCTTCCGCGAGCGCCCTGGCCTGCGCCACCGTCCATTGCGGCAGCAATCCGGCATGCACCAGCACATGCCTGCCCTCGACGTGGAGCAAGGGACGGGTGGCCAGCCAAGCGAGCAGTTCATCGCGGTCGGGCGCTTCGAGAACCTGGACGAGGGTGTCATCGTCGGCACGGCGCTTGAGTCCCGCCGCGACCATGAGGAGATAAAGATCGTGGTTGCCAATCACCACCGTCGCCGCCTCCCCCAGACCACGCACGAAACGCAGCACCTGAAGCGATGCCGGCCCGCGATTGACCAGATCGCCCACCAGCCACAGCCGGTCGACGGCGGGATCAAAAGCGCAACGATCAAGCAGGCGCCGCAAGGCGTCGTAACACCCCTGGATATCGCCGATCGCATACGTCGCCATGAACAGCCTTTTTCACGCCAATAAAAACGCCATTCTAACGGCACGCCGCGCTTTTCCCATGCCTGCTTGATCTTGCGCACCCATGGCAGGCAATCTTGCCGGGAGCGCGGACGTCCCGCCGCGGGCAAGAGGCTCGCGCTCCCGGAGTCAGCCGTTCAAAGCCACCTCGCTGCGCGCCTCGCAATGACGAGCTGAAAAGACACTGTCCCTGATCAACCCGTCCGCCTGCCGGAAGCCATCGATACCAGCAGTTCCGCCTCGGCCAGGGTAATGCCGCAGCGTTGCACGATTTCAGCAGTCGGCACGCCGCGCCGCGCCAGCGCTTGCGCTTCGATATATTCGGGTGAGGCATCGAAGGCCGTTTCTTCCGCGCTGGCGGGGCGTGTCGCCAGCGCGGTGACCGTCACGTGCAGGGCCTTGATTTCTTCCTGTTGCGTGTCGAGCGCCTTGCGCAAATCGGCAAGACCGCGTTTCAGATACTGCAATTCGAGTTCGAGCGCGAAGGCATCGACGCCGGTTTCAGCGGGCGCGGCGCTCTCGGGAGGGGCTTCTGCCGTGGATGCCGTATCCCCGCTGTCGTTGGCGGCAGCGACGGCGTCGTCTTTGTCGAAAGCGCTACGCAGCGCGCGGTTGGCGCGCAGGGCGGCGAGCAGTTGCCAGCCGCCGTAGACCATCAACGCCGCGATCAACACCCACACCAGTTGTAAAAAGTAACGAATCATGGACTGTCGTTTTCCGGGCTGAAGGCACGATAATACCGCCGCCATCCTCCTGGACAAACAGCATGGATATCTCTCTGCCGCTTTTTCTGTTTTGGCTGAAAAAACTGGTGTCGGCGCTGGTGCTGCCGCCACTGTTGCCTTTCGTGCTCATCGGGCTTGGCCTGCTCTTCATCTGGCGACGCTGGCGAGGTGGTTTCGCCTTGAGTTTGCTGGGCCTGCTCATTGGGCTGGCGAGCATCAGCCCGGTGATCGTGCGTAGCCTGTTCCAGCCGCTGGAGCCCTCGATGCCGCTCCAGATGGCGGACGCCAGCCAGGCACAGGCCATCGTGATCCTGGGGGGCGGCCGCCTTGCCGATGCGCCGGAATATGGCGGCGACACTGTCAACCATCACACGCTGGAGCGCCTGCGTTACGGCGCGCATCTGGAACGCGCCACCCACTTGCCGGTGCTGGTGAGCGGCGGCGCGCCCGAGGGCAATGTGTCGGAAGCACAGTTGATGAAGGCCGTGCTGGAAGATGATTTCAAGGTGGCGGTGCGATGGACGGAAGAAAACTCGCGCGACACCCACCAGAACGCGCGCTACAGCGCCGCGCGGCTCAAATCCTTCGGAATCCGGCACATCCTGCTCGTCACCCATGCCGCACACATGAAGCGCGCGCAAGCCGAATTCGAGGCCCAGGGCATGATCGTGACCGCCGCGCCAACCGCCTGGCAGGGGCGTTACCCCAACGCCTGGCTGGCATTGCCCAGTGCCGGAGCCGCCAGTTCGGGTTGGTACGCGCTGCACGAGTGGCTGGGGCTCCTGGCTTTCCGGCTGAACGGGAATCAGGGGACAGATGACAGCCAGTGACCGCGCGTCGCGCCGCTGGATTTCCGCCTCACCTTTCCGTCTCACCTTTCCACCTCACGACATCCGAATGATCTGTTCTCTGTCCCCATCTCTGGGCGGGACTGATCGGCTACCACGGTTCAGAACTCAAGTACCCGTCCCTGGGTGAGCCGGGAGGGGCGCAGACGGCACGGCAAGGCGTCGATTTCCTTCATGATCCTGGCCCCGAAGCCGGGCTTCAGGTGGGTGATGTGCACTTCGGGCGATGCGGTGATTTCATCGAGCATGAGCGCGAGTATGCCGGGGCAGATGTGGCGTGCCGCCATCGCCAGGGCGCGCATGTCTTCAGGGAAGGCCGTCTCCACGATCAGGTGGGCCAGCGCGGGTTGGCTGTTGATCGCGGCGATCAGCTCGGGGCTGTAAGTGGTGTCGCCCGAATAGATCAACTGGTATTGGCCGCTATCGACGCACCATGCCGCCGCTGGCACGGTGTGCAGCGCGGGCAGCGCGGTGATGATCCGCTCGCCGATGTTGATCGATTCGCCGGTCTGGATGGGCTGGAGACGCAGCCAGGGGTGGTTGCGATTGGGAATGGCGGTGAAATCCGGCCACACCAGCCAGTTGAGCACATGCGCGCGCAGGATGTGCAGGGTCTCGGGTAATGCGTAAAGGGTAATCGGGTGGCGGCAGGATTCGCCAATGGCATCGACGAGCAGAGGCAGGGCAGCAATGTGGTCGAGATGGGAGTGGGTGAGGAAAACGTGATTGATGCGTTGGAGCTCACTGAAGAAAAGGTCGCCTACCCCGGTACCGCAGTCGAGGAGGATGTCATCATCCAACAGGAAGGCGGAGGTGCGCGATTCCGCCTCACCGATTCCTCCGCTACACCCCAGCACCGTCAGTTTCATGTGCCTTGCCAGTCGAATGATATGCAGACTGGCAACCCTCCGCCCTGTTCTTCATCAGCGTCCAACCTTATCACCGCGGGACAGGGGAAAGGACAGGAAGAAAGTCACGGCACGGAAATTACGTATCATCAGCGTGCAGGGTGGGAAATGCATGAAAATGCCTTCATGATCATCGTGTGTAACACATTGTCATTATCGTCGAGATTGCCCCGACCGTTGTTCAACTGAATATGAATATCTTTTTTTGTTCTGATCAGGCTGGTTTCGGCCACATAGAATGCGCGGCTCACTGATTTCAGGAAATGGATTGCCATGCCACGAAACACTGATGGACGAATCGATGCCGTGGGCGCTGTAGACTTCGAGCGCCGTCTCCTGCTGCGTGGCGCATCGGCGCTGGGCGTGTTGGGGCTTGCGGGCGGGGGATTTCCCGCCGCCGCGCTGGCCGCGCCGGAGTCTCCCACATCGCGCGCATCACTCACGCCGCTGCGCTTCGCCTGGAACCAGGTGGCCTTTTGCTCGACGCCCGTCGCG
>JAITCV010000169.1 GCA_031282905.1 Azoarcus sp.
TTTCTGTTTGCCCGGCAATCCGGTGTCGAGCATGGTCTGTTTCCAGCAATTCGTCCCGCCGCCCCTGCGCGCGTTCATGGGACATCGGCGTCTGTTCCGGCGCGTGGTCACGGCGGTTCTGGCGCATGAAGTCAGGCATCGCCCTGGAACGCGCACCGAATTCATCCGCGTGACGCTGCGGCAGGACGCCGACGGCCATTTGCACGCGGCGTCGACCGGGATGCAGGGCAGCGGCAATCTCCGCTCGATGGCCCAGGCCGACGGCCTCTTGATCGTGCCGGAAAACGGCGCAAACCTGCCTGCTGGCGCGACGGTACAGGTTCAAATGCTCGACGGCGGGGGATTCGAGGAAACGTCGGACTTCATGGAAAGCGCCTCATGAACGGCAAGACGCCCGCCCGCATCGGCATCCTGACGATTTCCGACCGCGCCAGCCTCGGCGTTTATGAGGATCGCAGCGGTCCGGCAATCCACGCCTGGCTTGCGCGCGCGCTGGTGTCGCCGTGGCAGGCGGTGGCGCGCGTCATTCCCGACGAACGGGCGGTGATCGAAAACAATCTGATCGAACTTGCCGAAACCTGTAGCCTCACGCTGACCAGTGGCGGCACCGGCCCCGCGCCGCGCGACGTGACGCCGGAAGCGACCGCCGCCGTATGCGAAAAGATGCTGCCGGGCTTCGGCGAACGGATGCGGACGGTTTCGCTGCAATCCGTGCCGACGGCGATCCTCTCCCGCCAGACGGCGGGCATCCGCGGGCAATGCCTGATCATCAACCTGCCGGGCAGACCATCGGCCATTGACGATTGCCTGGGCGCTGTCTTCCCCGCCGTGCCCTATTGCATCGACCTGATCGGCGGCGCCCGTCTGGAAACCGACGCCGGATTTTGCCCGGTCTTTCGGCCGACTCAAGGGGCTGCATCGAAATAGTCTTGTTTACGAACAAGAAAGGGGACCGCTGAATGAATCGTCGTTGCGAAGAAAACTTGATGTAGCTCATTGAGGAAGAGAATGGCGCCGACGAATTCATATGGAGAGCCATCTTCCTGTGCAAGAAGAAACAGTGCTGCCGATTCTTGCATTTGAAATATTCTTTTTCCTTTGAAGGACGCATCGATTTTCGGGAAAAACCGAGATGCATGGCAGTGTCGAACATTCATCATATGAAGCAAAAGCAACAACATTGCCATAGCGGGACTCGACGCGATCCCCCAAATACCCCTCTCTGACACGCGATGGTTTTCCAGCAATAGCGGCCACATTTTCTGGCGTCATGCCGAATCGCAGCTTGCCAAAACCAACAAGGGGAAATGATCTCGAATTCATCGGCTTGCCGCCTTTCATACTGTGGGCAGTATGAAAGTTCGTGCCTGCCCAAGCAATGGAAATATTTCAATATCACCTTTGACCGCCGGTTTTCCCTGGCGATTCTTGTTTCATCTGCAATTCCTATCACCATCGCTTCACGCCATTTGCCTTGTTCCAGTAAACCCTGGATCAATACCCATGCGTTGCGGATGGCTGCAATGCCGTATGGATTGCCACGTCGCTTCGCGTCTCGCAATGACAGGAAAAGCAGGCGTGCAATCCGGATGGCTTTTCCCCGATGTGGAATCCAGTGGTCGCATTGCCCCCCGCGACTGCAATACCATCGGGCGGGGGAATAATACACATGTCATGCTCCGATACACGAAACGCCACCTTTTCGCGGCATGTCGAAAATACGGTCTATGTCGACCGTGGCAGGATTGTTATCATGAGTGCCCCGATGTTTCTTCTCTTGTCCTTATTTCATGCGCCTCACCGTTGAAACCTGCATTGCCCGTCACATTGGTGACCGCAAGGAACAGCAAGATCGTGTAGAGATTCTTGCCCACAAACGCGCGCCGGGCACACTGCTCGCGGTGCTGGCCGACGGCATGGGCGGTCATAGCGGCGGCGCAATGGCCGCTGAACAGGTTCTTCTGTCCGCCCGGCAAAACCTCGACGTGTTTTCCCCCGGCTCCGAGCAGCCCAGGGTATTGCTCGACGGCGTCATGCGTGACGCGCATTCGTCGATCCGGCTGACCCGTTTTACCAGCGAAAAAGATCCGCACAGCACGGCGGTGGTATTCCTGCTCTGCCAGGGGCGAGCGTTTTGGGCGCATTGCGGCGACTCCCGCCTCTACCATTTTCGCGGACGCGAAACGCTATTGCGTTCTCAGGATCATTCGCTGGTCGGCGAGTTGTTGCGCCGGGGGCGGCTTACCGAGGAAGAATCCCTGCAACATCCCCAGCGCAATGTGCTGATCGCCTGCCTGGGCAGCGAACGCCAACCGCGTCCCGAGTACGGCAGTTGCGGCAGTCTGTCCATCGGTGACAACTTCTTGCTGTGCTCGGACGGGCTGTGGGCTTATTTTCCCAATGACGAACTGGCCCAGATCCTGTCCGGCGCGTCCTCCCGCGACGCCGCGCAACAGTTGGTCGATCTCGCCCGCGAGCGCGCGTGCGGCGAGGGCGACAATCTGTCGCTGGCAATCATCAAATGCATCGCGGCGGCGGACTGAAAATTCCGTGGTTCAATTGCCCGAAACGCAAGCCATCCCTTGGGGATACTTGGCCACGATGCCGACATTTCGCCATGGCGAGGCGAGGCATGCCTCGCCCCCCTACTGCTGCGTTTCAGGCAAGCAAACCGCCCGTGGATGGCCATGCGTCTCGCAATGACGAGCAGGAAACAGATGTCGGAAAGCGGAAAACAGAAAAATATCCGGGATTTCAAATATCCGGGGTTACGCGCCCATTGAAGATGCAAACCCCTTCCCAATGAAGTTGGACCGGCACGGGCTGCCGCTAATTTCTTGCTGGCGGCGTTTCATCCGGGATATGGAGAGTCAGCCATTCGAATTCGCAGGAGGCCGTGAGCGGCATGGGCGCGCCATCGTCCTGGCGGCGCAGGGTGCAGCCCAGCGGGCGAAAACGAGCATGCGCGAAGGTGTCGGTGAGTTCGAGCAGGGCTTCCTCATGAAGTAGTCCGGCATCGATCCGGAGGCGCTGGAAGTGGGCGACCGGGGCAACGGCAGGTAGATCGACGGATGACGGAATATGCATGCTGGGATGGCGCAGGCGAGGGTCGGCGGCGAGCGCACGGATGAGATCTTCCGGTTTGCTGGCATGGGCCTCGATGATGTCGCGCAACTTCTGCTCGATCAGCTCACGCCTCGCGCCCTGTGCGCGGGCCGTTTCCATGCGGGCGTCGATCTGTTGTCCGGCGGCGCGCGCTTTCGTGAGTGTCGCCTGCCGTTCCCGGCGTAGATGGGCGACGGCGCCCCAGGCCAGGCTGGCGGCGAGCAGGATGAGTACGCACATGATCATCGGGCGACGCAGCGCGGGGGCGATCATGGCCGCGCTTCCTCCGCCGGGCCGGGCGTGACGAGCGCGGCGGCAAACGAGAGACGCCCGTCGGCATGGGCCTGAATCCGGGCGGGATGGTTGTGCTGGCGCTGCCAGAGCACGCGCAGGGTTTCGGCGTGGCGGGCCGGGGATGTCACGCTTTCCGCCGCGCTGTCTGTCGCGTCATCGATGACAGCGGTGAATTCAATGATGACGTCAGCGTTGTTGCTGTCCGGCGCTTCGCGGTCGGTATCGGCCAGTCGCCAGGAGAGGGTTTCGAGCCGCAAATGGGGCGCTTCGGCAAGCAGCCTGCCAACGGCGACGAGCACAGCCATCGTGTCGACCGCCGGAGCATGGGTGCGTTGTTCGATTGCGTCCAGCCCGGCTTCGAGCATCGCGGCCGTTGGATGTTGTTGGCGCACGCGGGTTTCCAGCGCGCCGAGTTCGTCATGGCGTTCGCGTTGGCTTGCCGCGCTGCGCGCGATATCGCCTTCGAGATCATCCATGACAATAAGATCGACGCCCGCCGCCGCGAGTTGGCCCGCGGTCAACAAGGCGGTGACGCCGAACAGGAAACGGCGAACAGTGGCGATGCGTCGCGCATGGTGCAGCGGCGGGCAGGCATATTGCCCCAGCGCGCCGCGGCCTTGGGCTTCCGCTATCGCCATCGCCAGCAGGCTGGGGGCTTCGTTTGCGGGCAATGGGTTGGCAAGCTGGGCGGCAAGGTCGATGAAATCCAGTTCGACGTCATTGGCCGTGATCAGTTCGCGCAACAGGGGAAAATCGGCGCGCGCCGCCAGTACGCGCACGGCGGGATGCTTGCCGATCAGGCGCTGGCCGGCAAGCCAATCCAGGGTCTGGCTCAATTCATGGGCATAGATCGGCAAGTTTTCCGCCAGGGTCGCGGCGCGAGCGGGAATGACGCGGGTAAAACCGAGGCGGCGCTGGCGAAACAGCAATTGCCGCATCCCGCCGCCGCCGAAGGCGAGCAGCAGACCCTCTTCGGGCAAAGCACGTGCCCGGCGATACCAGCGTTCGATCAGGAAAGGCACGCTGGTCAGCTTGCGAAAAACCGCCGCGCCATGAAACGCGGCGTCGCCAAGCGCGCCGAGCCAAGGGTCGAGCAGCGCCGGGCGGGTCAGGGCGATGAGCATGACAGCATATTGTTCGCCATCGGGCGGCTGCGGCCAGGCGCAGGTAAATGGCGAATCCGGAAACTGCCGCGCCAGCCGCCGCTGGATCAGTGTCTGCTGGTCGGCGCGGGAGGCGCGCGGCAGGCGTTCGATGACATGGCGTTCATCGGCCATGTCGGCGATCAGGGTGATCTGGCCGGGATGGGCGGCGAGCCATGTCTTCAGTTGTCCGGCGGCATCGGGATTGGCCGTGGCAAGCTGGAGCACGCGGCTAGGTCCATCTTGCCAGACGGCAAGGCCATGGGCATCGATGACGATCTGATGATTCATGGCTCATGATTTCCGCTTCACAGCGGCAGCCTGGTGATAATGTCATAGACGGGACCGAGGATGGCGAACACGATCCACAGCAGGATGCACCCCATGAAGATGGTGAGCAGCGGCTCGATGCTGGCTTGCAGACGTTCGATGGCCTCGCGGGCATCGCGCTCGTAGAAATGCGCGAGGCGATCGAGCGCGGTATCGAGCCTGCCGGTTTGTTCGCCGACGCGCAGCATGCGGGTGAGCAGCCGGGGGAACAGTCCGGTGGCTTCGAATGCCTGGGCGATGCCGTTGCCGGTGGCGATGTAATCGCCCGCGCGTTCGATGCCATCGCGGATGACCAGGTTGGAGGTCGCCCGCGCGGTGTTGCCGATGGCATCGGTCACTGTAATGCCACTGGCGTAGAGCATGGCGATGAGGCGGGCGATGCGGGCCAGCGCCAGCCGTTGGTGGATGGGGCCAAGCAAGGGCAGCCTGAGTTCGAGCGCGTGCAGCGCGCGGCGCGCGCCGAGATGACGGGCGACGATGAAGGTGGTGAAAATGACGCCGATGGCAAACACCGGCGGCAACAACCAGCCATATCGGCCAAGCCAGCCGGCCAGCCCGGTCAGCAAGCGGGTGGCGAGCGGCAGCGTGGTTCCGCTGCTCTGGAATAGCGTGGCAAGCTGGGGAACGACCTGGGTGAGCGCGACCGCGATCGCCACCGCGAGCACGGCACCGACGATCAGGGGATAAATCGCGGCCTTGATCGCATGGGCGCGCAATTCGTCGGCGCGGGCAAGATCGGCGGCAAGCTGGCGCAGGATGGGCGCAAGTTCGCCGGTGGCCTCGCCTGC
>JAITCV010000180.1 GCA_031282905.1 Azoarcus sp.
CGCCGAGGTCGATGCCCTTTTCAGCGCCCGCACCCGCATCCTCATCAGCCACCGCCCGGCAACGCTGCGCGGCTGCGACCTGGCTTTCGCGCTGGTCGATGGGCAATTGGTGTAGTGTCCTATTCTTGATAGGTCTTTTGATCAACGATAACGTCTGTAGCGGGCGCATTGCATGCGCCCGCGGGCGCGCGCAGCGCGCCCCTACAAGGCCGCACGGTTGCTATGTTTCCGGGCATTTTCATGGTTGAATTCATAAGATTCAATCAGCGTGCAGCACTACACTAATTGCCCTGATGTTTGCCCAGTTTGTCTTCGAGCGTGCCCGGATCGAAGCCGACGATCAATTCTCCAGCGGCGGTCTCAATCATCGGGCGTTTGATCAGGCTGGTGTTGGCAATCAGCAGCGTGATGGCTTCGTCAATGTCGTTCAGTGGCGGCTGTCCGGCCGCGATGAGTTTCCGCCAGGTGGGGCCCTTGGTATTTACCAATTTTTCCCAGCCGAGTCTTGCGCTCCAGGCGCGTAGACGTTCGTCGTCCATACCTTCTTTTTTGTAGTCGTGAAAACGGTAGGCTATTCCGTGCTCATCGAACCAGTCGAAGGTTTTTTTCATCGTTGAACAATTCTTGATGCCGTAGATGATGTTTTCCATTCGATGTCCTTTTATCCCAAATCATCCGTGACATTGTCGACTTGGCCGTGCCATGGCGCGGCTTGCGGCTCGTTTTTGCGTCATATCCTCACGTCGACAATGACATGGAAATGAAATCATTTGCTGTTGCGGGCGCGGGCAAACGCGGCGGCCAGCGCGCCTTCGGCGGGGCGTGAAGCGGGCGGGCAGGGAGCGGATTTGCCGCCGGGCTTGCCGCTTGCCGCAGTATTGTTGCGATGACGCTCACCACGGTTCCCGCTTTCCGGCGCGCGCGCGGGACGAACTTCATCGGTGAGCCGCATGGTGAGCGCAATGCGATTTCGCGGCAGGTCGACCTCGAGCACCTTGACCTTGACGACCTGCCCAGCTTTCACCACATCGTGCGGGTCCTTGACATAACGGTCGGCGAGCGCCGAGATGTGCACCAGACCATCCTGGTGCACGCCAATGTCAACAAAAGCACCAAAGTTGGTGACATTGGTGACCACGCCTTCGAGTTGCATGCCAAGCTGCAAATCCTTCGGCGATTCGATGCCCTCGCGGAAAGTGGCGGTATGGAATTCGGGGCGGGGATCACGGCCCGGTTTTTCCAGTTCGACAAGGATATCCTCGACCGTGGGCAGGCCGAAACGTTCGTCGGTAAATTCGGCCGCACGGAGGGTTTTGACAAAAGCGCCATTGCCCATCAGTTCGCGCACGTTTTTCTGTACCTTGGCAAGAATGCGTTCCACCACCGGATAGGCTTCCGGGTGTACGCCCGAAGCGTCGAGCGGATTATTGCCATTGGGGATGCGCAAAAAACCAGCGGCCTGCTCGAACGTTCTGGGGCCGAGCCGGGGAACTTCCAGCAAAGCCTTGCGGTCGCGGAAAGCGCCTTTGCTGTCGCGCCAGGCGACGATGTTGGCGGCCAGCGTGGAATTGAGCCCGGAGATGCGCGCAAGCAGCGGCACCGAGGCGGTATTCACGTCGACACCGACCGCATTGACGCAATCTTCGACCACGGCATCCAGCCCACGCGCGAGTTTTCCAGGGTTGACGTCATGCTGATACTGGCCGACGCCAATCGACTTGGGGTCGATCTTCACCAATTCGGCGAGCGGGTCTTGCAGGCGACGGGCAATCGACACCGCGCCGCGCAGGGAAACATCCAATTCGGGAAATTCGCGCGCGGCCAGTTCCGAGGCTGAATAAACCGATGCGCCTGCTTCCGACACCGTGACCCGGGTGAATTTCAGTTCGGGATAGCGGTTGGCGAGTTCGGCGGCGAGCGCGTCGGTTTCACGCGAGGCGGTGCCGTTGCCAATGGCGATGAGTTCGACCTTGTGACGGGCGGCGAGCACGGCGAGGGTGGCCAGCGCCCCCTCGCGGTCGCGGCGCGGCTCGAATGGGTAAATGGTGGCGGTATCGACCAGTTTGCCCGTGGCATCCACTACCGCGACTTTGACCCCGGTGCGAATGCCGGGATCGAGCCCCATCGTGGTGCGATTGCCCGCTGGCGCGGCGAGCAGCAGATCACGCAGGTTACGGGCAAAAACGTGGATGGCTTCTTCCTCGGCGCGTTCGCGCAAGGCGTTGATCAGTTCGAGCTCGAGCGCGAGCGAAATCTTCACACTCCATGCCCAGCGCACGGTTTCGGCCAGCCAGCGGTCGGCGGCTCGCCCCCGGTTGCTGATGCCGAAGCGGTGGGCAATCCGCATTTCACAGGGGTGCGCCTCACCAGGCTGCGTTTCCGTACCGTGCAGATCGAGCACCAGCTTGAGCACGCCTTCGTTACGTCCGCGCAAGAGCGCGAGCGCGCGGTGCGAAGGCATCGTTGCAATCGGTTCGGCGAAATCGAACCAATCGCGGAACTTCGCGCCTTCATTTTCCTTGCCCTCGATCACGGTCGAGCGCACCTCGCCCTGGTCGTTGAGAAGCTGGCGCAGGTCGCCCAGCAGTTCCGCGTCTTCAGCGAACTGCTCCATCAGGATCTGGCGCGCGCCATCAAGCACCGCGCGCGCGTCGGCAAAACCCGCTTCCGCGTTGAGGTAATCGCCCGCGGCGGTTTCAGGATCGAGGGTCGGGTCGCCAAGCAAGGCTTCGGCCAGCGGCGCAAGCCCGGCTTCACGCGCGATCTGTGCCTTGGTGCGGCGTTTGGGTTTGTAGGGCAGGTAAAGATCTTCAAGGCGCTGCTTGGTCTCCGCGTCTTCGATCTCGCCACGGAGTTCAGGACTGAGCTTGCCCTGCTCCTCGACCGAGGCCAGCACCGTGGCCCGGCGCGCTTCCAGTTCGCGCAGGTATTCCAGCCGTTCGGCCAGCGCGCGCAACTGGGTATCGTCGAGTCCGCCAGTGGCTTCCTTGCGGTAACGGGCGATAAAAGGCACGGTTGCGCCATCGTCGAGCAGTTCGACGGCGGCAATCACTTGGCGGGGATGAGCATTGAGTTCGGCGGCGATGCGATGTTCGATCGGAGGCAGCATGGGCTTGAAGCAAGTATTGATGAAGCGGCGATGGTGCGGCAAAAAGTGGGTGACAGGCAAGGAGGAAAAACGCCTGGTTTGTCTACTTCTACTCCAGCACTACCGCATGGACATTGGTACAATGCCGCCTTTATTTCACCAAGCGGCCGGGTTCCTTCTTCCATGAAAACGTTACCATCCAAATTCGCTGGTCAGATGTTATTGATTTTATTCATCTTTTCCGGGTTTGCCGGATTGATTTATCAATCGGTGTGGTCACAGTACCTCGGCTTGACGCTGGGCCATGCCGCTTATGCGCAAACCTTGGTACTGTCGATCTTCATGGGTGGCATGGCATTGGGAGCCTGGTTCGTCAGCCGTCGCACATCCAATTGGCGCAAACTGGTCAAGGGCTACGCAATCGTCGAGTTGCTGATCGGCGTGGTTGGCTTGCTGTTTCAAGGCATATTCGAGACCTATACCCATGTTTCCCAGGAAAGCATTTTGCCTTTTCTGGACAATATTACGCTCGCCCATATTTACCAATGGTCAACCGCAGCCTTGCTGATCCTGCCGCAAAGCCTGCTGTTGGGCGCGACTTTTCCGCTGTTGAGTGCGGGTTATTTGCGCATCACGCCACAGCAGGATGGAGAAATCCTGGGCGGACTCTATTTCACCAACAGCCTGGGCGCCGCGCTGGGTGCGCTGGCGGCCACGTTCATCTTGCTGCCGGCATTAGGGCTACCCGGAACCGTCATGACGGCGGGCGCGCTGAATATCGTGGTGGGAATCGGGGCCTGGCTGGTCAGCGCCGGATTGCGCGAAGGCGTGCAGACTACTGCGTCGCCTTCCCTTTCCACCTCCGCGCCCGCGCCTTCCCCCGAACAGAACGAGGAACTACGCAACCTGACCCGCGTCATGCTGCTGGCAACCGCGATCTCGGGTGCCACTTCCTTCGTCTACGAGCTGGGCTGGGTCCGTATGTTGAACCAGGCCCTGGGCAGTTCCATTCACAGTTTCGAACTGATGCTGACCGCCTTCATCCTGGGCTTGGCATTTGGTGGCCTGTGGATACGTCGCCGTAGCCGACAAATTGGCGATCCGATCTGTTACGTCGGCTATGTCCAGGTACTCATGGGCATTGCCGCGCTGCTCTCCATCCCGGTTTTTGCCCAGAGTTTCCACTGGGTCGGCTGGATGATGAAGGGGCTGGCGAGCACGGAGAACGGGTATTCGCTGTTTGAACTGGGAACGGCCATCATTTCCCTGGCCGTCATGTTTCCCGCCGCTTTTTTCGCGGGCATGACCTTGCCGCTCTTCACCATGGCCTTGCTGCGCGCCGGTGCGGGTGAGCGCGCGATCGGGCGCATCTATGCCGCCAATACCCTGGGTTCCATTCTGGGGGTCATGGCCATGGTGCATATCCTGATTCCCGCCGTGGGCGTCAGGCTGGGATTGACCCTGGCCGCGCTGGTGGATGTGTTGCTGGGGCTGTATTTGCTGAGAAAATTGAGCCCGGCGCGTTTCACCCCCGGTTTTGCGATTGCCATGGCGAGCATGCTCATCGCCACGAGTGTCAGCATGTACCTGGGACAGGTCGATCCCACGGTGCAGGCCTCCGGCGTGTTCCGTACTGGCTCCGTGCATTTGAGGGGTAACAGCCAGGTTCATTTTCTCAAGGATGGAAAAACCGCCACGGTCGCAATCCATGGCGACGCCGGCAACATGGCGATTTCGACGAACGGAAAACCCGATGCCGCCATGACGGCATTCGATTCGCCCCCCACGGGCGATGAACCGACGATGATCATGCTGGGCGCCATGCCCCTGATCGCCCACCCCAATCCCAAGGACATCGCGCTCATTGGTTGGGGCTCCGGATTGAGCACGCATACGGTGTTGGGCAGCGCCATCCCGCAAAACGTAGACACCATCGAAATCGAAAAAACCATGTACGACGCGGCTCGGGCATTCGGCGCGCGAGTCGAACGCGCATATGCTGATCCGCGTTCGCATTTGCGCATCGATGACGCACGCACCTTTTTTTCGGTCGGCGGACGTCAGTATGATGCCATTATCTCCGAACCATCCAATCCCTGGGTCAGTGGCGTCGCCAATCTGTTTACCGTGGAATTCTATCGATTCCTGAAACGCCACCTCAAAGATGACGGCATACTTGTGCAATGGTTGCACGTGTATGAAATCGACGATTCGCTGGTTGCGACCATGCTCACGGCCTTGGTGAACGAATTTCCGGATGCCGAGCTCTATATGATCAGCAATGGCGATCTGCTGATTCTCGCCCCCAAAAACCAATTGGCGTCCTCGTTTACCCATGTCCCTTGGGATGAAAGCGTCCTGGCCAGCGAAATGGCGCGCGTGGGATTGGGGCATATGGATGAAATCCGTTTGCGCAGATTGGGCGGCAGCGAAATGATTCGCCAGTACGGGCGCTTTTTTGGCGCACCGCTGCATTCCGATTACTACCCGAATGTATCGCTCAATGCGCCCAGGACACGATTCATGAAGCGGAGCGCGAATTTTCTGCATGAATTGGTAACCAATGATTTACCCGTATTGGATATACTGGATTGCCGTGTCACCTTGGGGGCAAAGTCACAAAACAAGCTTGTTCCGTACATCGATCTCAGCGTGCGCCGGGCGCTTGCCCTGGAAGTCGTGGATACGATCCAGCATGGACGCCCCAGCACGGAGCTCCGGCAAAACCTGTCCTTGGGCACGGAACGGATCACTTACGCGCTCTCCACCACACGCCAGATTGCTGATTTCGATACGCCAGAGCAAATACGAGAATGGAGCGCCGCGCTTGCCATCCTGGCTGATCATTCGATCAGCGCATTGCCCTGGGAAGATTTGCAGGACATCTGGAATCCCGCGCCTGCCTGGTTGCCTGCCCAGACCCTGCAAACGCCGCTGGCGGCAGCCGTTCTGCGCACTTATGCCGCCACTGCGGCCCGCGACCCGCAAGCCATGTTCACGGCAGCCGAGGCGGCCTTGGCCTTGCCCGAGGCCAGTCATCTCGCTCCCCAAAGCCGGGAGCATCTGCTGACGATCGCCATGCTCGGTGCCTTGGGAAGCGGAAAGACAGCAGAAGTCGCGGCGCTGAACCTGCGTCATACCGACAAGATCGCGAGCAGATTCGAACACATCAGGTCTTATCTGCTGGCTTGGGCGGACAGCGGGGTAGCTGCCTGCACTGCGCGGGGGCTTTCCGCGCCGGTTGTCGAGGAAGGCGGTGCCGGGCAAGCCTCAGCGGCGGCGGGCGATGATTCTTAGATCGTCGCCCACCCGGTCGACATCGCGCAATTCATAACGAATCGCCGCATCGAGATGCGTGAGCGCAGGCTGCATGGGCGCAGACAGGTCGAACATCCCACGCGCATGGTGCCCCACCACCATTGGAGCGTAATAAAGCAACAATTCATCGACCAGATCCGCCTGGAGCAGCGCGCCATTGAGCCTCGCGCCCGCTTCGACGTGGATCTCGTTGAGTTCGAGCCTGGCGAGTTCCGTCATCAGCGCGACAAGATCGACCTTGCCATGACCATCGGGCAGGGCAAGCACGCGATGACCCAGCCTGACGAAGCGATCGATGCTGTCCGTGGCATCGTTGGCGGTGATGATCAGTATCGGCGCGCCTTGCAGAATGCGGGCGCCGGAAAGGCGTTCAAGCTCGAGCCGGGAGTCGACCACGATACGCAGCGGCTGGCGTTCGCAAGCCGTGTCGCGGACGGTAAGCTGCGGATCGTCGGCCTCGACCGTGCCGATGCCGGTCAGGATGGCGCAGGCGCGCGCGCGCCAGCGGTGGCCATCGGCACGGGCGGCGGAACTGGTAAGCCATTGGCTCATGCCATTTTCCAACGCGGTTTTACCGTCGAGGGTCGCTGCGGTCTTGAGTCTGACCCATGGACGGCCACGGTTCATGCGCGCAATGAATCCGATATTGAGTTCGCGCGCCTCGTCGGCAAGCAGACCGAGAACGGTGTCGATGCCGTGTGCGCGCAGGCGGGCGAGCCCGCGCCCGGCAACCAAAGGGTTGGGATCTTCGAGCGCGACGACCACACGATCAATGCCCGCGTCGATCAGCGCGTCGGCACAAGGAGGCGTGCGCCCAAAGTGTGAGCAAGGTTCCAAGGTAATGTAAGCCGTCGCGCCGCGCGCGGCTTCGCCAGCTTGGCTCAAGGCAAGGACCTCGGCATGAGGTTCGCCCGCGCGGCGATGCCAGCCTTCGCCTACGATCACGCCATCCCGCATCAGGACGCAACCCACCCGCGGATTGGGCGTCGTGGTATTGAGTCCCTGTTCGGCGAGCGCGAGCGCCCGCGCCATCGCATCGTGGTCAACGCTCGAAAAGCTCATGGCGCTCGAAAAGTCATGGCTGTACTTCACGGATGACGGAGGAGAATTCGTCGACATCGGTGAAATTGCGATATACCGAGGCGTAGCGAATGTAGGCCACCTTGTCGAGGCGCTTCAACTCCTGCATGACCTGTTCGCCAATCTGGGCGCTGCCGATTTCGTTCTCGCCCAGCACGATCAACCGGCTTTTGATCCGCTCGATCGCGGCGTCAACCGCTTCGGTGCTGACCGGGCGTTTGCGCAACGCGAGTTCCATGCTGGCAGCGAGTTTGTTCTCGTCAAATTCGCTGCGGTGACCGTTTCTTTTGATGACATGCGGCATCTTGAGGTCGATGCGTTCGTAAGTGGTGAAACGTTTATCGCAGTGCAGGCAGCGTCGACGACGACGCACGACATCGCCATCGTCGTTTTCGCGGGTGTCGGTGACCTGGGTATTGGGGTCACCGCAAAAAGGACATCTCATCTACGGTGAGATCGCGCCAAGGGTCGAGAAAAACAAATCGCGCCCGCCCCCCGGCTTGTTATCGGCCGTATACCGGAAACCGCGCGCACAGCGCCGCGACATCGGCACGTACCCGCTCCAACACCGAGGTATTTTCTGGCGCATCGAGCACATCGGCGATCAAGTGAGCGATCTTTTCCGCTTCAAGCTCGGTAAAACCGCGCGTCGTCATCGCCGGGGAACCGATGCGGATGCCGGAAGTGACAAAAGGCTTCTCCGGGTCGTTTGGAATCGCGTTCTTGTTGACCGTGATGTGCGCCTGGCCGAGCGCGGCTTCGGCAAGCTTGCCGGTAATGTTCTTCGCGCGTAAATCCACCAGAAAGAGATGGCTTTCGGTACGACCGGAGATGATGCGCAAATTGCGCTCACCCAACACCCGCGCCATGACTCGCGCATTGTGGATGACTTGCTCCTGGTATTTCTTGAATCCCGGTAGGGCAGCTTCCCTGAAACACACCGCCTTGGCGGCGATGACGTGCATCAGCGGACCACCTTGCAGCCCCGGGAAAATCGCCGAATTGATCGCTTTTTCATGTCCGGCTTTCATCAGGATTGCGCCGCCGCGCGGCCCGCGCAAGGTCTTGTGGGTAGTGGTGGTAACCACATCGGCATGCGGCACGGGATTGGGATAAAATCCGGCGGCAATGATTCCAGCATAGTGAGCCATGTCCACCCAGAAAATGGCACCGATTTCACGGGCAATCTTTGCAAAACGCGCGAAATCGATCTTGAGCGAATAGGCCGAAGCACCGGCGATGATGATTCTGGGCTTGTGCGCGCGGGCGAGCGCCTCCATCGCCGGGTAATCGATTTCTTCTTTCTCGTTCAAACCGTAGGCAACGACATTGAACCACTTGCCCGACATGTTGAGCGGCATGCCGTGGGTGAGGTGACCGCCTTCGGCAAGGCTCATCCCCATGATGGTATCGCCTGGCTTGGCGAAGGCCATCAACACCGCCTGGTTGGCCTGGGAACCGGAATTGGGCTGTACATTGGCGGCTTCCGCGCCAAAAAGCGCCTTCAACCGGTCGATGGCGAGTTGCTCGGCAACATCGACATATTCGCAGCCGCCGTAGTAGCGCTTGCCGGGATAACCTTCGGCATATTTGTTGGTGAGCTGGGAGCCCTGTGCTTCCAGTACCGCGGGAGAAACATAATTCTCGGACGCGATCAGTTCGATATGGTCTTCCTGGCGACGGTTTTCCGCCTGCACGGCGGCCCATAGTTCAGGATCGGCATTGGCGAGGGTGTTCTGCGCAGAAAACATGAGCGTATCAATGAAGTGGGCAAGCGGCAGATGCTACCACGGAGAGCGGATCGATCACATGAATAAGCAGCGTCCCCGCCGCCAAGTGGGGGCTGGCTGGAAGTCGGCCCCACATATCCACGCAAGCCCAGCGCCGTGGCATATTCTTGACCCAAAAAAACAGGGACTGGAAATAATCCAGTCCCTGCCTGCAACACGATCAGTTCAACAACTCAACCGATCAGTTCAACGCATGCCCGCTCAAGGCTTGAAGCGCAGACCAGCAGCCCCTACAGGCAGCGGCGGCCAGACGTACAAACCGTCCCCGTCGGCTATGTAATACCCCGACCCATAGGGAGCGGTGGGAATATCCCTGGCCTTCGTGGCATCCTTCTTGGTGGTACTGGGCAAGGTCGAACCGTAGGTTCCCGGTCCCCAATAGTCAGGCCCGCAACTCTTGTAGCCGTAACCCGCGCACGCAGCACCGGCTCCGTTCTCGCCCCAGACCCAGATCGTATAGTCCTCCAGTTGCAGGAAGCTGGCATCCTTGTTGGAACTGACCGCCCAAGCCTTTCTGTGGAGGGGCTCATCCAAGGCCGGATCCCAGACCAGACGCAGCGTGTTGGCCTCATTCTTATAGCCATCTTTTTGATCAGAGGTACCTGTGCCCGCATTCGGAGCTGCGCCGGTTCGCTGTGCCCTGGTGCCAAACGCCCCGCCCAACTCGTGAGAGCCCCATGCATAGACCTTGCCATCCGTGGTCACGAAACTGCCCGCGAACATGCCGGAGGTAATAGAGTTGGCCTTGACCGGCGTGCAACCGACGGACACCGGATATTGGGCATCCTTCTTGGTAGCTGCCGCGCTCAACGGCTGACGACCGTTGGCATCCAGGCAAAGCTCATAGGGACGCAAGCCTTCCTTGTAATCATCCCGAGTGCCGACATCACCCCGACCGGCGGCATTGCGATTTCCTTCATTGGACCCCCACAGCAGAACAGAACCATCCTGAGTCAGGGCTACCCCATGCTGGTAACCCAGGATGATTTCCTTGATGCCGCCGTGCTCCTTGCCCAATTTGGTCACTTCGGGGATGAAGATCGGCTTGACGACATACCAGTCGTTGCTGACACGCCCAACGGTACTCGAATACGTTACCACGGAGCCACCCTTGCCGGCCAAGGTCGAAGTCGGGAAGGTGGTCGGATCATAGACGAAGTTCTCGTTGTTCTGGGTGTGACCGCCAGCATCTTTGCCGCCATTGAGGAAATAGCCGGAAGTCCCCAGACCGTTCTCGAAGCTGCGGCCCCAAGCATAGATGTTGCCATGGTCGTCCTGCGCCATGAAGCCTTCGTAACCGTCATAGACCGCGACGATGACGGGCACTTTGCCCGTTCCGCCGGAAGCCACGGACAGAATCTGCCAATTCGCGTCCGGGATCTGGGTCGGACGGTCTGCACTGATGGAACTGCCATGCACGCCAAGACCGCGCTGACCAAAGGAATTGTGCCCGGTCGTCCACACCTTGCCATTGATCAGATAGGCGGTTGCGTATTCAGCAGCGGCGACGTCCGACACGTTCTGGGCAATGGGCTGCCACGTGCTGACCGCCAGATTGTATTGGTTGGCGCCATTGGGCACTTTTTCTGGTGCCTTATTGCCCTTGATGTCCTTTAGCCCACCCAAGAACGAGAGGTCGCCCCACGCCCACAGATTGCCATTGGCGTCGAGCGCGTGGACGGTATAGGCGGTGCCCACGACGCTGGTAATGTTGTTGAGCGCCTGGAACCGGGTGGGCGGGTTGTAGTAGTCGGAAACCGTACCGTGCACCGGGTTGGATGGCGCGCCGTTCGGGCCACCGCCGGGACCACCAACATCAAGGTACTTCAAGTCATCGTTCAAGGCGCCAAAATAGCCCCACAGCCACAGATTACCGTCGGCATCGATACCCACGCTGGTATCCAACAAGCGGGTACTGCCCACCAAGCCTCCGCCCACGGGTTCCGGGCCTGGCGGGGGCGGGGGCGGGGGCTGGAGCACATTGCAATCCGGCCATAATGGGCTATTTGGATCGCACGGTTGCTGCTGACCCAACGCATTCCCCGCCATGACCATCATCGGCAACGCCATTCCAGCAATGCAACCACGCAACGCCAATCTCTTCTTTGACTTCATAATGCATGTCCTCCAGTTGATAAACCACAACGACACAACGACCTTGTTAGGTGTCTTTAACAATAGCATAATTTTTCGGAACATGCCAAGCAGCATATGTGGAATATCGCACAGACTCCTGCTGTTCTCTTGTCGCCGGGGTCGATGGTGCATTATGATGCTTCCCCCGCAGCGCGGGTGTAGTTCAATGGCAGAACGGCAGCTTCCCAAGCTGCATACGAGGGTT
>JAITCV010000204.1 GCA_031282905.1 Azoarcus sp.
TCGAACTGGGTGGCGAGATTTTCCGCCGGGCATTCCAGCAGGCGCAGATCGCCATTGGCGAGATTGAGCCAAGCCAGCCCCAGCACGCCGCGATGCACGTTGGCCGCGAGCAGCAGGGCATCGCGCCGCTCATCGAGCAGCGCCGCGTCGGTCAGCGTGCCCGGCGTGACGATGCGGCTCACCACCCGCTCCATCGGCCCCTTGGTCGCGCCCGGCTCACCGACCTGTTCGGCAATCACCGCGGCCTCGCCCAATTTGACCAGCCGGGTCAGATATTGCTCGATCGCGTGAAACGGCACGCCAGCCATCTTGATCGGCTGCCCGGCGGATTGTCCGCGGGTCGTCAGGGTGATATCGAGCAGACGCGCGGCCTTTTCAGCGTCGGCGAAGAACAACTCATAGAAATCGCCCATGCGATAGAACAACAACGTATCCGGATATTGTTCCTTGATGCGCAGGTATTGCTGCATCATCGGCGTGTGGGAGGCATCGGCAATCTTATTCATCGAGGTTCCAACGGGCGGTCGAACGGTTCCTGGGCAATTCCTGCGTCGTGACGGACATTATTGTTTCTTTCGGTATCAGTTGGATAGGATAAGAGTACAGCAAAACCCGCCTCACTGTTTCCTTGCGCCTTTCGTGCTGTCTTCGCCGTCATGCGAGGAGCAAGGCCCAATCCAACCCGTTCCTCCCTGTCTGGTATGATTTCGATATTTTTACCCGTCCATGAGTCTCGCCATGCTCGAAGAAACGACCCATCGGCACATTTGCCGCGCTGAGAAAAAATACGCCGATAAATACGATACGCAGCAAGCCATTCGTCTGCCGATCGGAGTGGAATTCAGCAAGAAGGCGCGCAAGGTGGTGGGATTTGAGTTGCAGAAAACAGGAAGCGGATATCAGGAAACGGATTGAACAAACGCCGGTCATTCGACTCATTTTCGACTATCCCTGTCTTCTGTACCCTGATTCATGAATCAAGAATTTTCCAACCCCTTCGCCGCCCAAGTCATCGGCGTGAGCATGCTCAACAGCCTCGTCCGCGACACGCTGGAGGCGGCCTTGCCGCTGCTCTGGGTCGGGGGCGAGGTGTCCAACCTGACCCGGGCGCCTTCCGGTCATCTTTATTTCACCCTCAAGGATGCCCAGGCTCAGGTGCGCTGCGCGTTGTGGCGCAACCGCGCCCAGCTTCTCGCTTTCCGGCCCGAAAACGGTATGCGCGTCGAGGCGCGCGTGCTGGTTACGCTCTATGAGACGCGCGGCGATTACCAGCTCAACGTCGAATCCTTGCGCCCGGCGGGTATCGGCGATCTGTTCGAGGCATATCGGCGGTTGAAGGACAGGCTCGCTGCCGAAGGTCTGTTTGACCCCGCGCGCCGTCGCCCCATTCCTCGCTTTCCGCGTGGCGTCGGCATCGTCACCTCGCCCGCCGCCGCCGCGCTGCATGATGTGCTCGCCACCTTGTACCGCCGCGCCCCCGGTCTGCCCGTGGTGCTCTACCCTGCCGCCGTCCAGGGAGGCGACGCCCCCCGTCAACTGGCCCAGGCCCTTGCCCACGCCGGACGGCGTGCCGCGGAAGATGGCATCGACCTCATCCTGCTCGTGCGCGGCGGCGGTAGTCTCGAAGATTTGTGGGCGTTCAACGACGAAGCCCTGGCGCGCGCCATCGCCGCCAGCCCTCTGCCGGTGATCAGCGGCGTCGGTCACGAGACCGATTTCACCATCGCCGATTTCGCCGCTGACCTGCGTGCGGCCACGCCAACCGGCGCGGCCGAGCTGGCAAGCGCTGGTTATCACGCGGCGGGCAGCACATTGGCCGCCACCACCCATCGGCTGCAACAGGCATGCGAGCGCCAGTTGCAGTCACTGGCGCAACGCCTCGATCGCGCCGCCTCCGCCCTTGTTCATCCTCGTGATCGCCTGCAACGGGCGCGGGAAAATGCGGCGCGGCTGGCATTGCGTCTCCAGCGCGCGCTGGAGAGCCACCTGAACGAAACCCGCCATCGCCTTGCCCGACTTGGCTTGCGCCTTCACGTCCGGCGCCCCACGCTCATTCCCCAGGTTGCGCGGCTCGACGCCTTGGCACAACGATTGCGCCAAGGTGCCCGCGCTCAGCTCGACCATCGCCACCAAACCGTCGACGCTCTTGCCGCCAGCCTGCAACATCTGGGCCCGCAGGCCGTGCTCGCGCGCGGCTACAGCATTACCCGCGACGCCGCGGGCAATATCCTGCGCAGCGCCACCGATGCGCGCGCGGGCGAAAAAATCGAAGTCCAGTTTGCCCATGGGCGTGTGGACGCAAGGATCGACACCGTTCGAGAATAAGCAATTTCGTTAAATATGGTTTCCTCCGCCGCTGGATGTCCGTAAGATGGCGGGCCGTGGCAGCGACCACGATCAGAAAATTTTCCCTATCCCAACAGGAGACCACACGATGGCTCATACCCTTCCCCCCCTGCCTTATGCCAACGACGCGCTCGCGCCGCACATCTCGGCCGAGACAATCGAGTTCCATTACGGCAAACACCACCAGAGTTACGTCACCAACCTCAACAACCTGGTCAAGGGCACCGAATACGAATCGCTCGCGCTCGAAGCCATCATCAAGAAAGCGCCCGCGGGTGGCGTATTCAACAACGCCGCGCAAATCTGGAACCACACTTTCTTCTGGAACAGCCTGAAGCCCGACGGCGGCGGCGTTCCGAGCGGAGCACTGGCAAGCGCCATCGCTGCGAAATGGGGTTCGATCGACGAATTCAAGAAAGCATTCCAGGCATCCGCCGTGGGCAATTTCGGCTCCGGATGGACCTGGCTGGTAAAGAAAGCCGATGGCGGCCTGGATATCGTCAACACCACGGGCGCCGCCACTCCGCTCACCACCGGCGACACGCCGCTGCTGACCATCGATGTGTGGGAACATGCCTATTACATCGACTATCGCAACCGCCGTCCTGATTTCGTCGCCACCTATCTCGACAAATTGGTGAATTGGGATTTCGCCGCCAATAACTTCTCCTGAAGTCCCCCCTTCCGAACGGGCGCCCACAGGCGCCCGTTTTTTTCATGAGTTTCACATGAACCCACCGCTCCAGGTACGCGCGCACGGCCAACAGATTTGGCTCGACAACCTCTCCCGCAGCCTGCTCAATGACGGACAGCTTGCCCGCTTCATTGCCGAAGACGGCGTCGCGGGCGTCACCACCAATCCAGCGATCTTCTACCAGGCGATCACGGGCGGGCGTCATTACGAGGACGACCTCGCCCGGCTCAAACAGCAAGCGCTCGACGCGGAGACGCGCTATGAGCAACTGGTGATTCCCGACGTGCGGCGCGCCTGCGACCTGTTGCGCCCGCTGTTCGATGCCACCCAAGGCACGAGCGGTCATGTCAGCCTCGAAGTTTCGCCCGCGCTCGCCCACGATGCCGATGGCACCGTAGCGGCAGGGCGGCGGTTGAAAGCAGCGGTGGGACGCGACAACCTGTTGATCAAGGTGCCCGCCACCGCTGCCGGACTGCGGGCGGTCGAACACCTGATCGGCGAAGGCATCAGCGTCAACATCACCCTGATGTTCTCGCTCGCCCACGTCGACGCCGCCGCCAGCGCCTATGAACGTGGCATTGACCGGCTGCTGGCATCGACCGCCAATGCCAGCAAGGTGATGTCGGTCGCAAGTCTGTTCCTTTCCCGCATGGACACCCTGGTCGACCGGCAACTCGAACAAATCGGCGGCGAGGCCCTCGCGCACCGGGGGCAAACGGCGGTCGCCATGGCGAAACTCGCTTATCAGCGTTATCGCGAACGTTTCGGCGCCGTCTTCGCCGCTCGGCGCGCCGCTGGCGCACGGCCCCTGTTCATGTTGTGGGCCAGCACCGGCACCAAGAATCCGGCATACAGCGACCTGCTCTACGTCGAACCGTTGATCGGCCCGGAAACCATCAACACCCTGCCCGAGGCCACCTTGGCCGCGCTGCGCGACCATGGCCGGATTGCGCCCACGCTGGAACGCGACACCGATGCCGCCCACGCCACCCATGCGGCGCTCGACGCCATGGGCATCGATCTCGACGCGCTTGGCGCAGCGCTGCAAACCGACGGCCTGGCCCAGTTCGACCAAGCGTTCGCCAAACTGCTCGCGCTGACCGCCTGACTCATGCCAGGCTATTCGCGACACGAAAACGAATCACGGGACATGAAATGAACGCAACCCGCCCCTCGGCAATGCTGTTACATTTCCGTCCTCTTTCCATTGCCGGATTTACCTTCCAATAATGTCTTCCAAGCCTCCCTGCGCCTTTTCCTCCAGCTACGCGCAACGTTTCCTGTTCGAAGATCTCGATATCAGCGGTACCGTGGTACGCCTCACCGATGTCTGGCAAGCGTTGCAAAATGGCCGGGATTACCCCGCGCCCGCCGCTCATCTGTTCGGCGAATGCATGGCGACGGCGACGGCGATCAGCGCCGGGCTCGAACAGCCCGGACGGCTGACTTTCAATCTCAAGGGCAATGGGCTGATCGAAATGTTGACGGTCGAGTGCACCCCCGAACTCAACCTGCGCGGCTACGTCTACACCAACGTGCCGATTCGCACTACCGTCCTCCACGACCTGGTCGGCGATGCCAGATTCAGCCTGGAGATAGACGGAACGGGACATTACACAACTATCATACCGCTCGATGGCGACAATATTGCCCAGGTATTCAGCAACTACCTGACGAAATCCGAACAGCAAGCCACCGGATTATGGCTGGCCTGCTCCCAAACCGCCGCCGCCGCGCTCCTTTTGCAAAAACTGCCGGGCGCCGACGCCCGCGACCCCGACGGCTGGCGCAGGATACGGCACCTGACGCATACCGTACGCGCGAACGAACTGCTCAATCTCGATTCCGAAACGCTGCTCCGCCGCCTGTTCAGCGAAGAAGACATCCGTCTTTACATCCCGCGCGCCGTCATTCACGACTGGCCCGCCGACCCGGAAAAAATCGCAGCCATCCTGCGGGCGATGGGCGAGAAAGATGTGCGCGCGGTACTCGCAA
>JAITCV010000002.1 GCA_031282905.1 Azoarcus sp.
GCGGCATTGCTCATTATCGGCGCTCCACTTTTTTGTTCTCTCATCATTCGGGAACAGAAGAAACGTTATCTCGCGTGCAGGGATAAACTCGGCTTGACAGAGAATGACATCCAACAGGCGCTTCGTCACAGGAAGCTGGGAACAAACGCCGTGGCCGAACACCCAAGCGCCCCGGTCGATATGTTCAACTCCGACAAGCACGAACCTGACCGATAAATACTTCGGCCATTTTCTCGTTTCAACCCGGACAAAAAAGGTGATTCATCATGGTAATAACGAAGTCGGGAAATATTTCCACTGGCAGGCGCGCCGCGTTGGGCGCTTTGCTTGTAGCGGCGCTCATCCTGACGGGCGGCGCGGCATTGTGGTGGGCCGCTGATTCCCAAGGGACGCGGACGAAATCACCCGCGTCGCTCAGGAAAGCCGCCGAACAGGGGGATGCCGAGGCGCAATTCAAACTTGGGGAGGCGTACCGCGAAGGCGAAGGCGTCAAGCAGGATCCAGCCGAAGCCGTGGAGTGGTTCAGGAAAGCCGCCGAACAGGGGCATACCGGTGCGCAAAACGGCCTTGGGGCAGCGTACCTCGCAGGCTTGGGCGTCAAGCAGGACCCAGCCGAGGCCGTGAAGTGGCTCAGGAAAGCCGCCGAACAGGGAAATGCCGGCGCGCAATACAACCTTGGGGAGGCGTACCGCGTAGGCATGGGCGTCAAGCAGGATCTAGCCGAGGCTGTGGAGTGGCACAGGAAAGCCGCCGAACAGGGGCTTGCCGTTGCGCAATTCAAACTTGGTGTGTTGTACTACAAAGGCATAGATGTCAAGCAGGACCAAGCCGAGGCCGTGAGGTGGTTCAGGAAAGCCGCCGAACAGGGGTATGCCAATGCGCAATTCAACCTTGGGGTGATGTACGACAATGGCGAAGGCGTCAAGCAGAACCAGACCGAGGCCATGAAGTGGTACAGGAAAGCCGCCGAACAGGGGCATGCCAGCGCGCAAGCGACATTGCGAGAATTACAGGCCAAGTAAAAAAATGAGCGAACACGGCGACTCATTCCCTTTTTCCCGCCTCTTCTCCGTGTCATGAAATGGCGTGTTTCAATCTGGACAGGAAAGGAGATTCATCATGGCAACAACACATGTTTTCACTGGCAGGCGCGCCGCGTTGGGCGCTTTGTTTGTGGCGGCACTCATCCTGACGGGCAGCGCGGCATTGTGGCGGGCTACCGATTCCAAGGAATATAAAATAGAAATGCCCGTAGAGGTCGGCTCCTTTCTGAAACAGGCATTACCGGAGAATTATTCCTTTTACGCATTGAAGAGCCAGTGGCCTGTAAGCACGAAGGATTTGCTGAGTAACGGCATCGTCATCGGCTCGCGTGTGCCCGACGGTTTACTTCCGCCCAATGTGATTGAAATGCTGTATGGCAGCAAAGTTCCTAGCGGAATCATGTTGTCGCTGGATGGTGTGCAGAAGTTTGGCGGCATTCCGCTGCAAATTGCAATCGCCTGGACGCCAGAGGGCGTTGTGAATAGCGTACGGAAAAATGGAAGAAAACAAATCATGCTCTTTTCCGATAACGCTGCCGGGGAATTATCGAAGAATGAAATCGTAAAACTCGCTTTGTAGGAGACAGCCCAACCTGCGAGTTCTTGAGTGTTTCAATCCGGACAGGAAAGGAGATTCATCATGGCAACAACACATGTTTTCACTGGCAGGCACGCCGCGTTGGGCGCTTTGTTTGCGGCGGCGCTCATCCTGACGGGCGGCGCGGCATCGTGGGCCGCCGATGCCCAAGAGACGCAGACGGAATCACCCGCGTCGCTCAGGAAAGCCGCCGAACAGGGGGATGCCGAGGCGCAATTCAAGCTTGCGGAGGTGTACCGCCAAGGCGAAGGCGTCAAGCAGGACAAAGCCGAGGCAGTGAAGTGGTTCAGGAAAGCCGCCGAACAGGGGAATGCCGATGCGCAAAACGACCTTGGAGCGGCGTACTTCAAAGGCATAGGTGTCAAACAGGACCAAGCCGAAGCCGTGAAGTGGTTCAGGAAAGCCGCTGAACAGGGGAATGCCACCGCGCAATTCAACCTTGGAGAAGTATACCGCCAAGGCGAAGGCATCAAGCAGAACCAGACCGAGGCCGTGAAGTGGTTCATGAAAGCCGCCGAACAGGGAGATGCCGAGGCGCAAAACAACCTGGGGGCAGCGTACAACAAAGGCGATGGCGTCAAACAGGACCAAGCCGAAGCCGTGAAGTGGTTCTGGAAAGCCGCCGAACAGGGGAATGCCAGCGCGCAATTCAACCTTGGAGAGGCATACCGCCAAGGCGAAGGCATCAAGCAGAACCAGACCGAGGCCGTGAAGTGGTACAGGAAAGCCGCCGAACAGGGAGATACCGAGGCACAAAACAACCTGGGGGCAGCGTACAACAAAGGCGATGGCGTCAAACAGGACAAAGCCGAGGCCATGAAATGGATCAGGAAAGCCGCCGAACAGGGGAATGCCAGCGCGCAATTCAACCTTGGGGTGTCGTACTTCAAAGGCGATGGCGTCAAACAGGATCGGGCCGAGGCCGTGAAATGGTTCAGGAAAGCCGCCGAACAGGGGGATGCCGACGCGCAATCGGTACTGCGACAATTGCAGGCTAATTGAAGGAATTAATCGCCTCTTCCCCGAGTCATGGAAAGGCCGAAGGCATCGTGAGTGTTTCAATCTGGACAGAAAAGGAGATTCATCATGGCAACAACGAAGCCGGGAAATGTTTCCACTGGCAGGCGCGCCGCGTTGGGCGCTTTGTTTGCGGCGGCACTCATCCTGACGGGCGGCGCGGCGTGCACCACCGATGTCGAGGAAGATAAAATAGAAATGCCCGAAGAGGTCGGCTCATTTCTGAAACAGGTGTTGCCGAAGGATTATTCCTTTTACGCACTGAAAAGCCTGTGGCCTGTAAGCGCGGAGGATTTGCGGAGTAACGGCATCGTCATCGGCTCGCGTGTACCCGACGGTTTACTTCCACCCAATGTGATCGGATTGCTGTATGGCGGTGGATTTCTTAGCGGAACCATTGTGTCGCTGGATGGCAAAACCGCTGGCGTGGAGAAGTTTGGCGGCATCCCGCTGAAGATTGCAATCGGCATTGCACCAGAGGGCGTTGTAAATAGCGTACGGAAAGATGGCGGAAAGCAAATCATGCTTTTTTCCGACGACGCTGCCGGGAAATTACCGAAGAATGAAATCGTAAAACTCGCCCTGTAAGCCCGCATGGGTTGGGCGAGCTTGCGAACCCCCGTTTATAGCTTCAATGCCGACAGAAAAGGAGATTCACCATGGCAACAACAAATGTTTCCACTGGCAGGCGCGCCGCGTTGGGTGCTTTGCTTACGGCGGCGCTCATCCTGACAGGCGGCGCGGTATGGTGGGCCACTGATTCACAGGAGACATGGTCCGCGCCGTTCAGGAAAGCAGCCGAACAGGGAGATGCCGAGGCGCAATTCAGGCTTGGAGAGGCGTACTTCAAAGGCGAAGGCGTCAGGCAGGACCCGCGCGCGGCCGTGGAATGGTTCAGGAAAGCCGCCGAACAGGGACATGCCGACGCGCAAAACAGCCTTGGGATGGCGGACTTCAGTGGCTATGTCCCGCGGGACCCGGCCGAGGCAGCGAAATGGATCAGGAAAGCCGCCGAACAGGGACATGCCGCCGCGCAATACAACCTTGGGGGGGTGTACAGCATGGGCTATGGCGTCGAGGGGAACTCGGCCGAGGCAGCGAAATGGTTCAGGAAAGCCGCCGAACAGGGGCATGCCGCCGCGCAAAACAACCTTGGGATGGCGCACTTCAACGGCGATGGCGTCACGCAGGACCCGGCCGAGGCCGTGAAGTGGTTCAGGAAAGCCGCCGAACAGGGACATGACGAAGCGCAAATCAACCTTGGGGGAGCGTACTTCGCCGGCATAGGCGTCACGCAAGACCGGGACGAGGCCGTGAAGTGGTTCAGGAAAGCCGCCGAACAGGGACATGCCAACGCGCAAAACATCCTTGGAGGGGCGTACTTCGAGGGCATAGGCGTCACGCAGGACCGGGCCGAAGCCGTGAAGTGGTTCAGGAAAGCCGCCGAACAGGGACATGCCGAAGCGCAAGCGGCACTGCGAAAATTGCAGGCCCAGTAAAAAAATGAGCGGACACGGCGACTCATTCCCTTTTTCCCGCTTCTTCTCCGTGCCATGGAAGGGCGGGTTTCAATCTGGACAGGAAAGGAGATTCATCATGGCAACAACACATGTTTTCACTGGCGGGCGCGCCACGTTGGGCGCTTTGTTTGCGGCAGCACTTGCCTTGACGGGCAATGCTCAGAGGGCGCGGACGGAATCGCCCGCGTCGTTCTTTGGGTTTTTGATTTGAAAGAATTCGAGGTCTCGTGCAAAACGGAGGTTTGGAATGCGCGGAAAGAAAAATGCGGCGTTTGGCGGCTTTCACGGAAAGGCCGCCTGTCTGATTGCCTGCGTAATGACATTTTTATTCCTGCTGCCGGGGTGCGGTGAAAAACACACGTTGAGGGTTGAGATGACAGATGCCACCTATGGCGCGCCGGCATCCTTCAAGTTCGTAGACACATCGACAGGCAAAGAAATCTTCTACACGACGCTTGTCTTCAAAGGAAAAAAGGTCCACAAGGCTGTTGCCATGTCCATGGGCGTATACTTCGCCTTTGACGAAAGCCAATACCAAGTAGAGGGCAATACCACGAAATTTAACGATGGTACCATGATTACGCCTGCGGGTACATGGAAATATACCCTTACAGGTGCGCCTGAGTGCAAACCGGCATGTGAACTTGATATACGAGAATAGCCTGCACAGACTCTGGCCTGCGGTTGCAGGCTGTCTTTCTGTCTGTTTTTTTGGACAGTTTTTTCCCACTTGGGGCATTCATCCCCAGTGGGGAGTGTTTGCCCCTATCTATCTCATAGGAGCAAAAAATGAGGTACGCTGTTCCTTACCACCACCATCATCCTGATTTGATTGGTTCTGCCATGATGAACTTCGAATGCGACATGGGTGTCGTTCCGGTATCCTTGGATGACCTGCCCAGATGCAGCCTGACTGCGGAGCAAGCCCTGAGCCTCAGCAAAGGGGAGTTTGGCATGCGTTCGAGAACGCCTCTTTTCAAAGAGGCAATGGCTCATTACTTCAGGAGTGTGGAAAATGCGGTTGGCAAGCCTGACGAAAACTCATGACAGGAAAAGGTTTGATTGTGGTGAGCCGATTCTGAACGAGTGGTTGCAGCGGCAAGCCTTGCAATCGCAAACGAAGAGAACAGCATCGACCAAAGTCGCGGTTGAGCATGATGAAAGCCCGGTGATTCTGGGCTTTTATGCTTTGAGCACGACTTTCGTTGATGTCAAAACTCTACCGTCCACCTACAAAGGGTTACCGCCGGAAGTCCCAGCCTTCATTTTGGCCAGGCTTGCGGTTGGTCTTGAATACAAGGGAATGGAAATTGGGAGAGACATGCTGTTGGATGCATTTGAGCGAACGCGGATGCGTGCCGAAATCGTGGGAGGGATAGGTCTTTTGGTACATGCGAAACCGCAAGCCATTGGATTTTATGAATCCTTCGGATTTGTTCACCTGTTGGGTTCACCAAGCGCCATGCTTCTTCCGTTTGACGACTGAAATTTGTCCATCTAGGACGTTTCTGAAAACCCTGTCCCTCCTTCGGAGAGACAGGGTTTTCTTGGCAACAACACATGTTTCCACTGCCAGGCGCGCCGCTTTGCGGGCATTTTGCAGAGCGGTTCCGCCGGGCAGGGTCACACTTTGAACTTGTTGATTTCGGCGCGTACCGCTGCGGCCATGGCATTGATCTTGCCCACGGATTCGGCGCCACCCGCGGCTTCGACATTGTTTTCTTCCGCCGCGTGCGCGACCCGTTCAACCTGCTGGGCAATGCTCTGGCTGGCAATGCCTTGTTCGGTGAGCGCCGAACTGATGTCATTGACGTGTTGCTGTACTTCACCCGCGCCTTGCTGGATGTTGGTGATGGCTTCCCCGGCACGGTCGGCGAGTGCCACGCTTTGCGCGACCTGTTCGGCGGCCAGGTTCATGGCCTGGACGGCGGCGCGCGAGCTTTCTTGAATGGCGGAGATCATCGACACGATTTCGCCGGTCGCGCCCGCGGTTCGTTCGGCGAGTTTTCTCACTTCGTCGGCGACCACCGCGAAGCCCCGGCCTTGTTCGCCCGCGCGCGCGGCTTCGATCGCGGCGTTCAGCGCCAGCAGATTGGTCTGGTCGGCCACGTCCTTGATGACCTGGACGATGCTGGATATCTGCTCGGATTGCTTGCCCAGTTCGGTGATGGTTTGCGATGAACTGTCTACGGAATGCGCCATCGCGCGCATTTTGTCGACGGTTTCCTGAATGACGTTGTGTCCCTGTTGCGCCAGTTCTTCCGTGTGTTTGGAGACTTCGTTGGTGTCGCGGGAATTGTCGCTGACATGGGTGATGCTCACCGACATTTGTTCCACCGCCGCGGCCATCGACGAGGCGGATGCGCTGGTGATTTCGGACGTCCTGGCGGCGCGGCTGGCATGCTCGGCGAGTTCTTTCGACGCGCCCATCAGTTGGTCGAGACTGGCAAGGATGCCCTTGAACGACACTTGCAGCGAGGAGATCAGGTGATTGAACGTGGCCGCGGCTTGCCCCACTTCATCGTGGCCGGTGACCGGCACCCTGCGGGTAAAGTCGCCACTGTTTTCGATATCCACCATCGCTTGTTGCACCAGGGAAAGCGGATTGGTGATCGAGCGGATGATCAACGCCGACATGGCCGTGCACAGGATCAGGCCGATGATGAAGATGATAGCGATGTTGTTTCTGGCGGATTCCGCCGCATCCTGGCTGGCCTTGAACAGATTGGCGGCGGAGCGGTCCTGTTCGAGGATCAATTCACCGATCGTTTTTTCGAGCACTTCGGCGTATTGGGCAAACGCGGCCATGAAGCGGTTGAAATTCTGCTCGGAATAATCATTGGCGCGCAGGGCGGAGAGCGTCTGGTCGATGACGATCTTGAATGGTTTGTAATTGGTATTGAAGCGTTCGACCAGTTGCCGCTCCGCGTCGCCCAGTGGATTGGCCGAATAAGCGCTCCAGTTTTCTTCCAGGATATTGATCCATTGCATGGCGCTTTCGATATGGACACTGACCGGATGCCCGTGCGAGCTGGCTTGCGGGGCTGCGGGGTTATGTTGGAAGGAGAGCAGGATATCGGCGGCGATCTTGCCGACATTGCCATTGGCACGCCCCAGGTAGACCAGGGATTTGACCGAATCGTCATAGGTTTCCCGGGCCTGCTTTCCCATGCCGGCCATGCCGGTGAAGCCGAATCCGGCAACGACAGCGGAAAACAGGATGGACAACATGGTGAGAATGACCAAGCGCGGTCCGACTTTGAGCGAAAACATGACACACTCCTTGTATGTTGTCGTGAGGCAGGCCCATTTTACGCAGTATCCAAGGGGCAAAAAACGGGGCGGGAAAAGGGTGAAGAGCGAAAAAACTTTTCAAGACGGGACAAGCCAGCCGACACTGTCGTGGTGAAATGTCCATTGCCTGGATTCACGGTCGGCAAGGTAATGACGCAGGGCGAGCGTCACCGTGCGAAACGCGAGTTGCTCCCAGGGGATGTCCGCCGGAGAGACCAGGGCGACGTCGAGCGATTCTTCGCCGGGGCCGAAAGTGGGGGTGAGCAGGTGCGCGCGATAGAAAACGTGTACCTGGCTGATGTGAGGCAGATCGATGAGAGCGAAAATGTCATCGAGCGCAATGGTGGCGCAAGCCTCTTCCAGGGTCTCGCGCACGGCGGCCTCGGCGGTGGTTTCGCCGTTTTCCATGAACCCGGCGGGCAGGGTCCATCGGCCAAGGCAAGGTTCGATCGCGCGGCGGCAGAGCAGGATGCGTTCATCCCATTCGGCGATGGCGCCGACGACCAGCTTGGGATTCTGGTAGTGGATGGCGCCGCAGCGCGTACACACACTGCGCGGCAGGTGATCGCCGCTGGGGATGCAGAGGCTGACCGGGGCGCCGCATTCGGGACAATATTTCATGATGATGACCCCCCTCCGTGGTTTTGCAGCATTCTATAACAGCGCCGTTTTCCCCATTTTCCGGCGCGTTGCGGGGAGGCGGGCCCGTGACGGAGCGGCGAGACGATGGGGGGTATTTTTTGTTGCCAACGTGAGCATTATGGTTGCGGAACTTGAGAAATTACTTTAAGTTCGACCCACCTGTCCCTGAATGGACGAGATTTTGCGATGAATCATCCTGACTTCCAGGGCGAAATACGCGAGTTGAACCTCGCTTGGCTGATGCTGGCGCAGAAGATGTTGCGCGCGGATCGGGAGACTGCCTTGCTCCGCCTGGGGATCAGCCGCGCGTTTGCGGATTTCATCGATGCGCAATCGGTGTCCAGACTGCTACGGATAGCGAACAGCCCGTTGTTGATTTCGTGCTTTCGCTTCGACGATGAGCAACTCGTCCGGCTGATGGCGGGTGAAGGGCGGGATGCGGCGGCTTCGACCTTGCATGCCGCGATCCTTGCCGCGGGCAAGGCGGCGGAAGAGGCGGCCTGAGGAGAAATACGATGAAGAACAAACGGATCGTCGACGAGGCGCAAGACATTGGCCGCGCGGTGGAAATGGTGCAACTGGGCGCGCGCATGCAGATGCTCGAAGCCGAAACCCATTTGAGCCGTGAAAAACTGCTCAAGATCTACAAGGAAGTGCGCGGCGTCTCGCCGCCGAAGGGCATGCTGCCGTTTTCGACCGACTGGTTCATGACCTGGCAGCCGAATGTGCATTCGTCGCTTTTCATGGGCTATTACCGCTTCTTCGAGCGTTGCGCCACGCTCGCCGGGCTGGATGCGATCATCAAATCCTATCATCTCTACCTCGACCAGATCGAGGCGGTCGATGTGGAGCCTGTCCTGAGCCTGACCCGGGCGTGGACACTGGTGCGCTTCTTCGATGCGAACCTGCTCCAGTTTTCCCGGTGCACGAGTTGTGGCGGATTGTTCGTCACCCATGCCTACGCACCGGCGCACGATTTTATCTGCGGCCTGTGCAACATGCCGTCGCGCGCGGGCAAGACCAGCAAGGCCAGGCGGACGGCGGTGAAGAAAACCCGTGTGCATGAGATGATCCCCGCCTGATACTCGCCCGAGACCTTCGAGCGGCAACATCCCGGGCAGCCCTGTCTCCAAGGCTGCCTTTTTTGTTTTGCGGCGGACTTCAAGTTTTCGGGGCGCGCTGACGTAGAATCGAACATTGTCAGCTTGGCGTGTCCAGCCGGCTTGGCCTGTGTCCATCGACTGGAGCGACCCCGTGTTACTGCTTATTGGCTACGTCATCATTCTTGCCGCCTCGGTGGGATCATTCGCCGTCCACGGCAGTGTGCTGGCGCTCTGGGTGCCGACGGAATATCTTGGCATCCTCGGTTTGCTGATCGGCGGCTATATCGCAAGCAACGGCAGCAAGGTGCTGAAGTCTACGCTGGGCGCCATGAAGCTTGCGCTCGGCGGCTCCAAATACAATCGCGCGCTCTATGTCGACCTGCTCTCGCTGCTGTTCGAAATCCTGGCCAAGGTGCGCAAGGAAGGGCTGATGTCGATCGAGAACGACGTCGAGAATCCCGAATCCAGTCCGCTGTTTACCAAGTATCCGAGCGTGAGCGCCGATCATCATGTGGTCGAGTTCATGTGCGATTACTTGCGCATGATGGTCGGCGGCAATCTCAATGCCTTTGAAATCGAAAACCTGATGGACATGGAAATCGAAACCCACCATCAGGAAGCGCACCAGGCGCCACACGCCATCAACGAAATCGGCCAGGCGATGCCCGCGTTCGGCATCGTGGTGTGCGTGATGGGGGTGGTCAACGTGATGAACTATGTGGGCGAGCCGCCGGCCGTGTTGGGCAAGATGATCGCGGGCGCGCTGGTGGGGACTTTTCTGGGTATTCTTTTGTCATATGGTTTCGTCGGCCCGCTGGCAAGCCAGATCGAGCAGAAGATCGAGGAAAGCGGCAAGATTTTCCAAGTCGTCAAGGTCGTGCTGCTGGCGAGCATGAACGGTTATGCGCCACAGGTGGCGGTGGAATTTGGGCGCAAGGTGCTCTATGCCAGCGACCGGCCAAGCTTCCTCGAGCTCGAGCAGGAAATCAAGAACCGCAAGGGTTGATGGGGACAGGCAGTGAGCGACGATACCCAACAGCCAATCATCGTCAAACGGATCAAGAAGACCGTCGGCGGCGCGCACGGCGGCGCATGGAAAATCGCCTACTCCGACTTCGTGACCGCGATGATGGCCTTTTTCCTGTTGATGTGGCTGCTCGGTTCGACATCCCAGGGTGATCTCCAGGGCATCGCGGATCACTTCCAGAACCCGCTCAAGGTCGCCATGGCGGGCGGTCAGGGGTCGGGCGACAGTTCCAGCATCATCAAGGGCGGCGGGGAAGACCTGTCGCGCAAGGTGGGACAGGTGCGCAGGGGTGATACCCGGACACGCACGAACAACAACGACAACGCAACAGGGCAGCGTCAGGCAGGCGGGGAGGGCGGCAGCGATCCGGGGGCCGAGATGGACAAACGCCGCGAGCGTGCGCGCCTCGTCGACCTCAAGGGGCGAATCGAAGCCCTGATCGAGGCCAACACCCAGTTGCGCACGTTCAGGAACCAGATCTTGATCGATGTCATCTCGGAAGGCTTGCGCATCCAGATCGTCGATGAAAAGAACCGGCCCATGTTCGATCTGTCGAGCGCCGAACTGAAGTCCTACACGCGTGAGTTGTTGCGCGCCATCGGCGCCGCGCTGAACGAGGTCGATAATCGCATCAGCATCTCCGGCCACACCGACGCGTCGAGATACGCGGGCGGCAATATTGGTTTCTCGAATTGGGAACTGTCGTCCAATCGCGCCAATGCGGCGCGCCGCGAGTTGGTCGGCGGCGGGCTCGACGCGGACAAGGTGGTCAGGGTGGTCGGCCTGGCCGACACCATTCACCTGGAACGCGACAATCCGCTCGCCCCGATCAACCGCCGCATCAGCATCATCGTGCTCAACAAGGAAGCGGAAGAAGCCATCCGCAACGAGGGCACCGGCCACACCGCCGAGACTTCGATCTCATCGGAGGCCAGCGCCACGGAACTGAGGCGTGACATTGAACGTGGCCTGGCCCCATCCGGGCACTGAGCAGTCCCTTTTTACCGACAAGGTTTCGACATGGTTCTGCCTCCTCATTCCCCCCCTCCCGGCAAATCCGGCATTACGTCCAGCAACGCGGGCGCGCCTCCCGGATCAGGCGGAAAAACGGCCCGCCCTCCGTTGGCAAGCGCGGTCGCCAAGACCTTGTCCTCGATCCAGGCAAACAGCACACCCCAGGCGCGCGAGTTCGAATTTACCAACACCGATTTCGAACGCATCTGCAAGCTGATCCATGCGCATGCCGGCATCGCGCTCTCGCCCGCCAAACAGGACATGGTCTACAGCCGTCTCGCGCGGCGCTTGCGGGCCTGTGGCGACCACACTTTTGCCCAATATCTGGCGCGACTCGAACGCGACAAGAAGGAATGGGAAACCTTCGTCAATTCGCTCACGACCAACCTGACGTCCTTTTTTCGCGAAGCGCATCATTTCGAAATCCTCGCCGAACAACTGAAGCGCATCACCGAGAAACGCCCGATCAAGATCTGGTGTTGCGCGGCCTCGACCGGGGAAGAGCCGTATTCGCTTGCCATCACCGCCTGCGAGGCGTTCGCCAGCATGAATCCGCCGGTGCAGATCACTGCCAGCGACATCGATACCATGGTGCTGGCCCAGGGTCAGGCCGGACAATACCGCAAAGATCGTGTCGATCGCATGCCACCATCTTATCTCGGGCGCTATTTCACACGCGGTGCGACCGATCCGGACATCTACACCGTGCGCCCTGAGTTGAAGCGCCTGATCACTTTTCAACGCATCAATCTCCTCGGGCCAGCATGGTCGGTGCAGGGGCCGCTCGACGCGATATTCTGTCGTAATGTGATGATCTATTTTGATAAACCGACACAGTACGGCATCCTCAAACGTTTTGTTCCCCTGCTGCGTCCGGAAGGGCAACTCTATGCCGGGCACTCCGAAAGTTTCATGCACGCCGCCGATCTGCTACGTTCGCGTGGACGCACGGTATACGTGCGACTGGATGCGCCGCCGCGCTGAGGAGGTGATGTGCTTGGACAATCGCGGGTTCTGCCCTATTCGGGAACGATCATTTTCATCGGGGCATCGACCGGGGGCACCGAGGCAATCCGCGAGGTGCTCGTCCGCCTGCCAGCCGACGTGCCGCCCATTCTCATCGTCCAGCATATGCCGGAGATGTTTACCGGTTCGTTCGCGCGGCGGCTCGACTCCCTGAGCGCGATGAATGTGCGCGAGGCGATTCATGGCGAGCCGGTCTTGCCCGGCGTGGCCTATCTCGCGCCAGGGCACTCCCATCTATCGATCAAGCACATGGCCGCGGGCGGATATCAGTGCGAACTGGCGAGGAGTGAACCCGTGAATCGTCATCGGCCCTCGGTCGACGTGCTCTTCCATTCGGCGGCGGAGCAGGTTGGCCGTTCGGCCATTGGCGTGCTGCTCACCGGCATGGGCAAGGACGGCGCGGCCGGGTTGCTGCGGATGATGCGGGCAGGGGCATGGACGATCGGACAAGACCAGGCAAGCTGTGTGGTCTATGGCATGCCGCGCGAAGCGGCCCTCCTCGGCGCGACCCGGGAAGTCGTGCCGCTCACCGAGGTAGCCGCCCATGTGATGTTGCGCCTGGGCGGTTCGCGCCACGCCAAGGCGACCCAACATCGCGGTTGATATGTAAGCGTGTGCGCTTTATGTAAGCATGTGCGGTTTGTGTCTGTCCCAGCGGCACGCTTGATGCGAAAATAAAGGGTACCGAGCACGGCGATGCAGCCTGCTAAAGTTGAAACAAGCAGAGTCGATAACCCATGTATCCAATCAGTTGGTCAATCGACCAGGTCGAGACCGCTGGCGGAGAACGAAATGTCCGATTTACTCAAGAACATCGATGCCCGTACCCGTCTTGCCGGGACCAACAAGCTGGAAATCCTGTTGTTTACGCTGGGAATGGACCAGCGAACCGGGCGCAGGGAAACCTTCGGCATCAACGTGTTCAAGGTGCGCGAAGTGATGCGCACCCCGGCGATCACCGCCGCGCCCGAAATGCCCTCTTCCGTCGAAGGCATGGTCAGCCTGCGCGGGGTGCTGGTGCCCGTGGTCGACCTGGCCCGCTACGTCGGAGTGGGCGCGGATTCCGCGCGCAACATCATGATCGTCACCGAATACAACGGGCATACCCAGGGTTTCCTGGTCGAAGCGGTCGACACCATCCTGCGTCTCGACTGGTCGCAGATGCGGGTGCCCCCCGACATGCTTACCGCCAACATGGGCGGACTGGTGACCGCGGTGACCGAGCAGCCCGGCAACAAGCTGGTGATGCTGCTCGACGTCGAAAAGGTGCTCTCCGAGACCACCAAGTACGACGATGACAGCCAAATCTTCAAGGACATCGAACCCATTGCCGGCGCCGAGCGTTACACCGTGGTGTTCGCCGATGATTCCTCGGTGGCGAGAAAGCAGATCACCCAGACGCTCGACCTGATGGGCGTGCGCTACATCGGCGCGGTCAATGGCCGCCAGGCGTGGGAAGAACTGAAGAAGATCGCCGATTCGGCCGCGACTTCGGGGCGAAGCGTGAAGGATCTGGTGAGCCTGGTGCTCACCGATGTCGAAATGCCCGAAATGGATGGCTACATCCTGACCCGCACCATCAAATCCGATTCACGTTTCGCGGGGGTACCGGTGGTGATGCATTCATCGCTTTCCGGCATGTCGAACCAACAACTCGGCATCTCGGTCGGCGTAGACGAATACGTGCCCAAGTTCGAGCCACAAAAACTGTCGGAAACCTTGCGGCGGCTGATTCTCGGCCAGGTCCGGCAGGCATCCGCGCATTCCGAAGAAAAGAGGTAAGACCATGTTGAGTCTCGATCAACAGAACGCGGTGCCGGCCGACATCGCACTGCTTGAAACGGTCGACGGGCGCACCATGCTCGCCGGGTCGAACCGCATGGAAATCCTGCTGTTCTCACTCGGCACCAGTGAGACCTTCGGCATCAACGTATTCAAGGTGAGGGAAGTTTCCACCACGCCGTTCATCACCAAGGCGCCCAATATGCCCAAAGGGGTGGAAGGGCTGATCTCGTTGCGCGGCAACGTGATTCCGGTGCTGTCGCTCGCCAAGATCCTCGGCCTCGCCAGACAGGGTGATCCGCTCGGCGGCTCGATGATGGTCACCGAATACAGCAAGCGCACCCTGGGGTTCCTCGTCGACCAGGTCGACCGCATCATCCGCGTCGAGTGGGACAAGGTCCGCGCGCCGGAGAACGTCGCGTCCAGTTTGCATAATCACATCACCGCGATCACGGAACTGGCCGATGGCAAGCTGGTCTCCATCCTCGATGTCGAGACCATACTCGCCAACACGTTCGGTGAAGCCATGGTCGGCGCCATCGACCCGCTGCATGGCGGCGAGAGCTACAACGTATTCTTCGTCGATGATTCGGCGGTGGCGCGCAAGAAGATCGCCGAGGTGCTCGACAAGCTCGGCGTACACCACAAGCATGCCCAGAACGGACTGGAAGCGTGGACGCGGCTCGAAGGCATGGCAAGCCATGCCCAATCGATCGGACGCCATGTCGCCGACGAGATCGACCTCATCCTGGTCGATGCCGAGATGCCGGAGATGGATGGCTACGTGTTGACACGCAACATCAAAAATGACAACCGCTTCGACGGTATTCCAGTTGTCATGCATTCGTCGCTATCGTCCGAAGCCAACCGCGCGATGGGCAAGCGGGTTGGCGTCGATGCCTATGTGGCAAAATTCGACGCTGACGTCCTCGCATCCACCCTGAGACCGCTGCTTCAGCGCGCGCATCAGGGATGATGCGCCGCTACGGGTATAACGGAGAACAAGATGGGTGATCCCAAAACCAAGTTTCTGATCGTGGATGACTTCTCGACGATGCGCCGCATCGTGCGAAACCTGCTGAAGGAATTGGGTTATACCAATGCCGACGAAGCCGAGGACGGCGCGGTTGCGCTGCAAAAGCTGGAGTCGGCGCCAACCGAATTCAATTTTGTCGTCTCCGATTGGAACATGCCCAACATGGACGGACTGACGCTGCTCCAGAAAGTCCGCAGTTCGCCGCAGTTGAAACACCTGCCGGTGTTGATGATCACGGCCGAGGCCAAGAAGGAAAACATCATTGCCGCGGCACAGGCGGGCGCGAGTGGCTACATCGTCAAGCCATTCACAGCGGCGACTCTGGCGGAAAAGCTGGAGAAGATCTTCGGGAAAATGGGCGGCTAGGCAAGCAGAGCGGGGGGTGGCCAGATGGCAGTGAAACGAACGAATACGGATGAAACGGGAGACTCGGACGACCTTCAGGCGTTGTTCGACAGCATTGCCGCAGGAGCGGGAGGAACGGGGGACGAAAGCAACAAGGCCCCCAAACCCAAACGGGCCGCAGCGCGGCAACCCATTGCCGCTGCGCCGGTCACGCCTGCGCCGGTCACACCTGCGCCTGCCGCGCCCGTGACGGCAACGCCACGACCCACGGCAGCGGCAACCATGGCGACCAACGACAGTGACGATCTCCAGGCATTGTTCGATGCGGAAGCCAGCAAGTTCGCGCCCTCGACGGCAATCGAAAAAACTGGCGAAGGCGATGCCGGCCATGATACCGCGGTATTCAAGCGCATCGGCAAGATGACGCGCAAGCTGCATGACACCCTGGTCGAGATCGGTCTCGCCAGCGAACTGGAAAAGGTCGCCCATTCGATTCCGGATGCGCGCCAGCGGCTGACCTATGTCGCGCAAATGACCGAGCAGGCGGCCAGTCGCGTGCTCAACGCCATCGACATTGCCAAGCCCGTTGCCGACAGAATCGGCAACGAAGCCGGAAGCTTGCGCGCGCGCTGGGACAAGCTCTATGCCAACCAGCTCTCGACCGACGAGTTCAAGGCCCTGGCCGGTGAAACACGCGTCTTCCTGGGCTCGGCGGCCGACGGCAGCCGGGCGGTCAACGTCCAGTTGCAGGAAATCATGATGGCCCAGGATTTCCAGGATCTGACCGGACAGGTCATCAAGAAAACCGTCGAAATGGCGCAGAGCCTCGAATCGCAATTGCTCGAAGTGCTGCTGGAAGTCGCGCCGGAAGATGTGCGCGCCGAAAAGAGCAACGGCTTGCTCAACGGCCCGGTGGTCAGCAGCGCAGGGCGCGACGATGTGGTAACCAGCCAGGGGCAGGTCGATGATTTGCTCGAAAGCCTGGGATTCTGAGCGGTGCCCAACGACAATGAATGTGGAGTGAATGGCCATGAGTGACTTTGCCGGAATGGAAGAACTGTTGCAGGACTTCCTCACCGAGGCAGAAGACCTGCTATCGGGGGTCGACAACAAACTGGTCGATCTCGAACGCAGCCCGGATGACCGTGGCCTGCTCAATGATATTTTCCGTGGTTTCCACACCATCAAGGGTGGCGCGGGTTTCCTGAACGCCGCCGAACTGGTGACCCTGTGTCACCTGACCGAAAGTCTGTTCGACAAACTGCGCAATGGCGAACTCGGGGTAACGTCCGCGATCATGGACGTCATCCTTGCCGCCACGGCCGGGGTGCGCGAAATGTTCGGCCAGCTCGAACAAGGCGTGATGCCCGACGCCGCGCCCCCTGCGCTGATTGCCTCGCTCAAGGCCGTGCAATCCAGTGACCACGCCGCCACAGCGCCTGTCCCCACGCCAGTGGCTGCCGCAGTACCCGTGGGCAAGGCGGATGAACCCAATTGGGAATTGCTGCACGATGCGGTCACCAGCGCGCGCACATCATCAGGTACATCAGGCACTGCCTCGCCCCCCTCCGCGCCGGAAACCTCGGTCGTCGTGGCAACGGCCAATACCGATGAGATCATCAAGGGCGCAATCGGACGGCGCGCCAGTGATCGTCCGGGCGCCAGCGCCCCCACGGGCCGGCGTGAGAGCGAACGTCAGCGTGACACCTCCATCCGTGTCGATACCGCGCGGCTCGACCAGGTGCTCAACCTCTCGGGCGAAATTGGCCTGACCAAGAACCGTCTGAACGCACTGCGCAGCGACATCCTCAACGGCCACAACGACACGGAAACCCTGCACGCGCTCGACCTCGCGGTCAGCCAGCTCGATCTCCTGGTGTCCGACCTGCAAAACGCTGTCATGAAAACGCGGATGCAGCCCATCGGTCGCCTGTTCCAGAAATACCCGCGCATCGCCCGTGACCTTGCCCGCAGTTTGAGCAAGGATGTCGAACTGGTGCTTGCCGGCGAGGAAACCGAAATCGACAAGACCATGATCGAGGATTTGTCCGACCCGATCATCCACCTGATCCGCAACGCGGTCGACCATGGCGTCGAGGAAGCCGAAGAACGCCACGCAAACGGCAAACCGGAAAAATCCGAAGTACGGTTGGAGGCGCGCCAGGAAGGTGATCACATTGTCATTCTCATCGCGGACGACGGACGCGGCATGAACCCCGAGAAACTGCGCGCCAAGGCGGTGGAAAAAGGGCTCATCACCGACGAAGAAGCCAACACCATGGACGAGCGCCAGAGCTACAACCTGATATTCCTGCCGGGTTTCTCGCTCGCCGCGAAAATTTCCGACGTCTCCGGCCGTGGCGTCGGCATGGACGTGGTGCGCACCAATATCCAGAAACTCAACGGCTCGATCGACATCCGTTCGCAACAGGGCAAGGGCACGACCTTCATCATCAGCCTGCCGCTGACCCTGGCAATCCTGCCCGTATTGCTGGTCCGGCTGGGCGAGCAACCATTCGCGGTACCGCTCTCCATGGTGCGCGAGATCCTGCCGATCGATCCCAACGAAGTAAAGGAAGTCGGCGGACGCGCCACCATGGTGGTACGCGGCGAAGTACTGCCCATCCTGCCCCTGTCCAGTCTGCTTGGCTGGGAACAGGAGCGTACTCCCGAATATGGCGTACTGATGCAGATGGCCGAACTCTCCTTCATCCTCGCCATCGACAGCTTCGCCGGGCGCGAAGACGCGGTCATCAAGTCGCTCGACGACTTCCGTCCGAAGGG